>JBAXPK010000026.1:0-38442 GCA_037132275.1 bacterium | reverse complement strand
CGCTAAACGCGTTTAGCAATAGATATATCTGCGCGAACGAAGGATCCGGGGACAGGCTAATAGTTAATTAGTTATTTACAAATGTAGTAAGCGGGGTTATAGATTTGCATAGTTAAGGGTGAGGAGCCCGGGGAGGAGACTATGCGAATAGCCAGGATAGTTGAAGAGGGAGCCGCGTACTACCATGTGATCTCGCGAGTGGTGGGGCGAGCCTTTGTGTTCCACGAAGAACTGGAGCGGGAGCGGTTCAGGAAGATCTTGCGAGCCGTGGAAGGGTATTCCGGCGTACAGATTCTGACGTACGCAATTCTTTCTAATCATTACCATGCCCTGTTGGCGTTGAATGAGATTCTGCGCTGTCGAGTTCGCTATTTCACGGATGGGGCCATTATAGGGAGTCGGGCCTTTGTGGAAGATGCGTTTCAGCGGCACCGGGAGCATTTCAGTGTGCGGCGGGAAGAGGGAGCGCGAGCGATGAAAGGCGGGGCGTGGGGTGATTTGTTCACCGCCCGGCAGTTACGGGTTGATGTGGTGGGAGACCCCGCTCCGGCCTAACGCCGATCTCTGGCGTATTTTTGTGATGGCCATAAACCCGGTGCAACGCCGGGCTAAACGGGGTTTGTTTGGAGCGGATCAATAGGGATCTGCATTCCCTGATTTTAAGGCCGGTATCCCCTGATTGACGGAATCCAGGGCCAGGGTTTTCGATAATCCATAGGCCGGATCAGTGATGTCATGAATTCACACGATAGAATTGGGGTTGTCGTATGGATAGGGCACTATTAGTATGTCCCTCGATTTTCTCGATTTTGCCGATTTTCAGTATTTCCCTCGATTTTCACATCCCGGCTCAAGGCTCTCCGCTTCCATCTCTTCCATGTGGCAGCGCGCGTCATCCGGGATCGCCGTAAGATTACCATCCGCTTCGCCGCCTCCAAATCGTGGATGGCCAATATGCAGGCGTTCTGCAAGCAGTTCCCTTGTCGTACTCAGGCAACCGGCTGACGGCGTTTCCCCCTCATAATCTTAATCGTAATCGGACTCGGCTTTCCCTTCTGATTGCGATTCCGCCCGTTGGTTCAAAGAAAAACGATTACGATTAAGATTAAGTTACTGCCCAGGATTGGCTTTTATGAAATCTCCCGCAGTTTTGGGAGCCCTTGGGGGTCTTGACGGAGTGAAACGAAAAGGAGTATTATTGGAATTGTGTAAGGGGGTTATGCTTGGAATGCATGGCCTTCCGAACACAGGGCATGAAGTCGACAAGGCTGATCTCAGTTCGGATGAATAAGGCATGTGTGAAATGATTGAATCAGGAATAGCGAACATGATCTTGGTGCTCATGGCCTTGGCAGGCTTTGTGGTGGCAGGATCTTTGAAATGGTGGATCGAGGCTGATCTTTCTCAAACCGGGGTTCACGTCCAGGAGTTTAGACGTAATACCCTGCCTTATTCGTGTACGGGCCGGAATCTCTAACCCGATAATTGGAATAAGGGAGTTCAAATAGAGCGGTACCCGCATGCCCGTCAATCACGGGACTCGGAACCCGCTCGCTAGAGCTCCCACCTCAAATACTGAGGTCAAGAGATCGTGCCCCTACGGTAAGGTGGGGTATTTTTTTCGGGGATACGGGACCATGGATCTCTTTGAGAATGAACAATCTGGAGTCATG
Source organism: bacterium (assembly GCA_037132275.1). GTDB lineage: Bacteria > Verrucomicrobiota > Kiritimatiellia > CAIKKV01 > CAITUY01 > JAABPW01. Next base: position 36,769 of record JBAXPK010000026.1, on the reverse strand, counting down.
ACACGCCTGCAACCGCTGGCGGCTCGTATGCGTCCACGCACCGTGGATGAAGTCATCGGACAGGATCACATTCTCGGGAAAGGCAAACTCCTTCGCCGCGCTATTGAAGCCGACCGGCTTGGCAGTCTCATTCTCTATGGCCCCCCGGGATGTGGCAAGACGTCCATCGCTGAAGCTGTCGCGGCGGCCACCAAGCGTCGTTTTGAACGCACGAGTGGAGTCCTGGCGAATGTCGCCAGTCTCCGTGCCATCCTGTCAGCCGCCGATCACCGGAAAAAGGTTGATGGCGTTGAAACCATTCTCTTCATTGACGAGATTCATCATTTCAACAAATCCCAGCAGGACATCCTGCTGCCGCATGTGGAAGACGGAACCGTGACCCTGATCGGGGCCACCACGCACAATCCCTATTTTTTCATCAATAGTCCCTTGACCTCGCGATCCCAGGTTTTTCAACTGAATCCGGTATCGGAGGCGGATATTATTTTGCTTTTGAAACGGGCTTTGGTTGATGAACGCGGGTTTGGAGGACGCCCGGTGGATGCCGATGAGGACGCCCTGGCGCATCTGGCACGGGTTTGTGAAGGCGATGGGCGCCGCGCCTTGAATGCCCTGGAAATCGCGGTCATGTCGACGCCCCCGGATGAGCAATTCCGGATCCATATCACCCGGGCCATCATGGAGGAGTCTATCCAGAAGAAAGCGGTGGTTTATGACCGCGACGAGGATGGGCACCATGATACCATTTCCGCATTCATTAAAAGTGTGCGCGGATCCGATCCTCATGCCGCCATCTATTGGCTGGCCAAGATGATTTATGCTGGGGAGGATCCCCGTTTTATTGCCCGGCGGCTGGTGATTCTGGCGTCGGAAGATATCGGAAATGCCGACCCCCGCGGCTTGACGATCGCCACCTCAGCCATGGATGCCGTGGCTTTTGTCGGGATGCCCGAAGCGCGCATCGTCCTCGCGCAAGCCACAACCTATCTCGCCACCGCCCCCAAAAGTAATGCCGCCTACCTGGCCATTGATAAAGCCCTGGCTGATGTGGAAAACGGCAGGGTATTGCCGGTGCCAAAACACCTGAGAAGCGCCAGTTATAAAGGGGCGGAAAAACTGGGTCATACGGGATATCAATATGCCCATGATTTTGAAGGGCATTTTGTTGACCAGGAATACATGCCCACCTCGGCGGTGTATTACGAACCCGGCACGGCGGGTTATGAGGATGTGATCCGCAAGCGCATGGCGCAATGGGCGGCGTTAAAAAATGCTCCCAGGGAAAACGAACCTGGGGCAACGGGGCTAAAATGACAAAAGACACCTTGCGGAACGATATGCGAAAGCGGCGGGCGGCATCGGATCCCGGCTGGGTGCTCGCCACCAGCCGCGCCATCGTTGACAGGGTTATTGCCTTGCCGGAATTCGTGCGATCCGAGGTGATTCTGGCCTATTTGTCGCTGCCAGGCGAAGTCAATGTCGATGACCTCCTCGATGCCGCCTGGAAGGCTGGAAAACGTGTGGCCGTTCCGGCCGCGCGGGATGACGGGGAATACATGCCTGCCTGGCTCACACCCCAAGAATCGGTAAGGCCGGCAGGATTTCGTGTCAGACAGCCGGTCGCGCCTTTCTGGGCCAAGCCCGACGCTTACGGCCTGGTGGTGGTGCCAGGGGTAGCCTTCGCAGCGAATGGCGCAAGGCTGGGACATGGAAAAGGTTTTTATGACCGGATGCTGGCGCGGTTGGGGGCGAAAGTGCCATGCAAGGCCGGGGTTTGTTTTCACTATCAATTGGTTCCCGAATTACCGGTGACCGAATCGGATGTCGGGATGGATATCGTGGTGACAGAAGGTAAAGTGAATCGAACATGATATTGACGGGCGGGAGAAACCTCCAGGCCTGTTAATTGTAAAAGGAGGGTTTGAAATGGAAATGATTATAGCAGCGGCAGTGGCAGCGGCTGTTGGGTTGGCGATCGGTTATGGAATCCGTGTATGGCTGAGTTCCGTCCGGTCCAGCCAGATGGAGCGGGATGCCAATCAACTCCTGAAAGATGCCCGCAAGGATGCGGACAATCTACTCAAAGAGTCTGGATTGCAGGCCAAGGCCGAGGCCATGAAGGCCCGCGAGGATTTTGAGGTCTCCACCAAGACGCGCCGGGAGGAATTGACGGCCTTGGATAACCGTATCGCCCAGCGGGAAGCCAATCTTGATCGCAAAGTCGCCCTGATTGATAAAAAAGAACGCACCCTGGAACAGCGTACATCCGAGGTGGAAAAACAGGCGGCGGAGCTCGTGAAAAGCCGCGAGGAACTAACCCGGCTTGTGGATGAGGCCAAGGCCAAACTTCAGCGAATTGCCGGGATGACAGAAGCCGAAGCGCGCGTGACGCTTCTGACTCGTGTGGAGGCGGATGTCCATAATGAGGTGGGTGGACTGATCCGGCGTCTTCAGGAAGAAGCCAAGGATACGGCAGCACGCGAAGCCCAGAAAATCGTCACGCTGGCGGTTCAACGTTATGCGGCCAGTCACGCCTCGGAATTGATGACCTGCAGCGTGGCCTTGCCTAATGATGAGATGAAGGGACGGATCATCGGACGGGATGGCCGGAATATCCGGGCGCTTGAAGCGCTCACCGGCATTACCCTTTTGATTGATGACACTCCTGAGGCGGTGGTCATTTCGGGGTTCGATCCGGTTCGTCGTGAAGTGGCCAGACTTTCCCTGGAACAGCTCATTCAGGATGGCCGGATACACCCGGCCAGAATTGAGGAAGTCGTGATCAAGACGCAGGAGGAAATGCTTGAACGCATCCGTATGGCGGGTGAAGAAGCTGTCTTTAAATTGGGGCTTCAAGGTTTTGAGCCGGAACTGATTCGAACCCTGGGACGGCTCAAGTTCAGGAGCAGTTACTCCCAGAATGTGCTCATGCACTCCATGGAGGTGGCGCAGCTGATGGGGGTCATGGCCGGTGAATTGGGGCTGGATGTCGCTCTGGCCAAGCGCATCGGGTTGCTGCATGACATTGGGAAGGCGTTGGATCATGAGGTTGAGGGCAGCCATGCGCTGATCGGCTCGGACCTGTTGCGCCGTCTGGGCGAAAATGCCGTGGTGCTGAATGCCGTGGCCGCCCACCATGAGGATGTGCCGGCTGAAAGCCTCTATGCGGTCCTGACGGCTGCCGGGGATGCCATCTCCGCCGCGCGGCCAGGGGCCCGTTCGGAAACCACCGACATTTATGTAAAACGGCTGGAAAAACTGGAGGCCATTGCCAACGGATTCCCAGGCGTCGATAAGAGTTACGCCATTCAGGCTGGACGCGAAGTCCGCGTGGTGGTACAGCCGGAAAAAGTCAACGAGCACGATGCCATGTGTCTGGCCCGGAATATTTGCAAAAAAATCGAAAGCGAACTTCAGTACCCGGGCCAGATCCGGGTCATGGTGGTGCGTGAAACCCGATCTGTGGAGTATGCACGATGAACATTCTTATGGTGGGAGATTTGGTGGGTGGGCCGGGGCGCAAAATATTTGCGCGGATAGCCGGACAGATGAAACAGCGCGGTCAGGTGGATATGATTGTGGCCAACGCCGAAAATTCAGCGGGAGGAAAGGGAATTACCCGTGTCATTGCCGGGGAGCTTTTCGATGCCGGCGCCGACGTCCTGACCATGGGTGATCATATGTGGGACCAAAAGGAGATCATCACGTTCCTGGAGACTGAGAAACGCATCGTGCGGCCGGCCAATTTTGCGCCCGGGTGTCCCGGGCGCGGAATCGTTACGGTCGAGACACCCAAAGGCCGGGTGACGGTGATCAACCTGGTTGGTCGGGTGTTCATGCCCCCGATGGATTGTCCGTTCCGGGCCGTGGATGCGCTTCTCGCAAAGGAACCGAACATGGGCAAGGTCATCCTGGTGGACTTTCATGCCGAAGCCACATCAGAGAAGATCGCCATGGGACGTCACCTGGACGGGAGGGTCAGTGCGATGGTGGGCACACATACCCATGTCCAGACGTCGGATGAGACGATTATGCCAAAGAAAACAGCCTACCTGACTGACCTGGGGATGACCGGTCCAAAGGATTCAATTATCGGGCGGGATTATGCCTCGGTAATGAACCGTTTTTTGACGGGTATGCCGTCTAAATTCGAGATTGCCGAAGGCAATGTGGCCTTGGAGGGAGCATTGCTTGACGTGGATGAAGCCACAGGCCGGGCCAGAAAAATTGTGCGTGTCCGGGAGTTCCTAGACCATCCGAAATGAGTCATTCGCATCCAGAGATACTGACCGTCACCGAATTGACCAAGCACATTCGCCGGTTGCTTGAGGGTAATTTCAAGGGCGTTTGCGTCGAGGGCGAACTGTCTAATGTTCGTATGCCGCCTTCCGGGCACTGCTATTTCACCATCAAGGATGAGGCCGCCCAAATCCGTGCGGTGATCTGGCGGAGCGATATGCGGGGGCTGCCGTTTGTGCCGCGCGACGGGTTGCGGGTGCGGGCTCATGGCGCCTTGACGGTTTATGAGCGCGATGGAAGTTATCAGATTGCCGTCCGCCGCCTGGAAGAAGGCGGGAAGGGGTCGCTGCAGGCCGCCTTCGAGGCGCTGAAGAAGAAATTGGCGGAAGAGGGGCTGTTTGACGTTGACCGAAAGCGGAAGCTCCCTTTGTTGCCGCAGCACATCGGCGTGGTTACGTCGCCGACCGGCGCGGCCATCCGGGATATCCTGAATGTGCTTCGGCGCCGGTTCCCGAATCTGCATATCGTCATCGCTCCATCCAGGGTTCAGGGGATGGGCGCGGCTGAGGAGATTGCTGAGGCGATTCATTTGTTGAACCGTCGTGGCGGAATTGACGTCATGATCGTCGGGCGGGGCGGAGGAAGTCTGGAAGACCTCTGGTGTTTCAACGAAGAGGTTGTTGCACGCGCCATTGCGCAATCGGATATCCCGATCATCTCCGCGGTTGGACACGAAACCGATTTTACTATCTGTGATTTCGTGGCCGATCTCCGGGCTCCCACACCTTCGGCGGCGGCTGAGATTGTGGTGGGGCGGAAAGACGAATTTATGGAGGCGCTCAGGCATCAGTCCCGATCGATAATACGACTCCTGAAACATTCCCTGCTTGAAACAAAAAGCAGGTTCAGGGCAGCGGCCAGGAGCTATGTGTTCAGGGAACCCGGTAATGCGGCGCGTGTGTATCGCCAGCGGTTGGATCGGCTTCAGGCCCAGACGCGTCATGCCCTCGAACGCCAATTCCGTGATGGGCAGCAGCAAACCGACGATTTGACGGTCAGGATGACGCATTCGCTCAAGTTGGTGTTTTCAGACCGGGTTCAGCGGGTGTATGGACTGGAGCGGCAGCTGAACGCCTTTAACCCGCTTGCCGTATTGAAACGCGGGTACAGCATTACATTCAAGGCCGATGGACGTGCCATCCGGACGGCCAGTGAAGTTCAACAAGGCGAGCGGATAGTTACGAAGGTAGGGGAAGGTGAATTTACATCAGAGGTGACTCATGGCTAAAAAGAAAACGGAAGAACAGGCGCAGGTGACCGAAGACGTGGGTTTCGAGAAGGCGCTGGGGCGGCTTGAAATCATTGTCGGGGAGATGGAAGGAGGAACGCTCAGCCTGGAAGACATGATGAAGCGATTCGAGGAGGGCCAGGCGCTGGTGAAACTCTGCTCCTCAAAGCTTAATCAGGTGGAGCGTCGAATCGAAATTCTGGTGAAGGACGGCGCAACGATTACAGCGGAACCCTTCGCCGAGTCCCAAGGTGCCTCTGAAGAGACTACCGATGAGCCGGGTAATGGTTTGCCGTTTTAACGATGAATTCGTCGCCACCCATTCTTGATATCTCCGATTTGAAGGTTCATTTTTCCTCGGAAGAAGGGGTGATTCGTGCCGTGGATGGGATTGATCTGGTCGTCCACGAGAACGAAACGGTGGCGCTGGTCGGGGAAAGTGGCTGCGGAAAAAGCCTGACCGCTTTGGCCCTTGCCCGGCTGGTTTCCGGGGCCGGTCTTAAAATGTCCGGGAGTATCCAGGTGGCAGGTGATGATATCCTCGCCCTGCCGGAATCCAGGGTCCGGGCGCTGCGTGGCGCCACCATCTCCTACATTTTCCAGGATCCTTCCGCCTCGCTGAATCCGGTCAAAACGATCGGGAATCAGATAGCCGAGGTCATCCGTCTTCACCGGAAAGTTTCGAATGTCACGGATGAGGTGATCCGGTTGATGAGTTTGGTGGGCTTGCCCAACCCTGAATTTCGACGGAAATCATACCCGCATCAGTTTAGCGGAGGGATGCAGCAGCGCGTGATGATTGCCATGGCGCTGGCGTGTAGGCCCCGGATTCTCGTGGCTGATGAGCCGACCACCGCCTTGGATGCGACCATTCAAGCCCAGATTTTCACGCTGCTGCGCGACCTCCAGTCACAGTTAAAGATGTCGGTGCTTCTCATTACCCACAATCTGGGACTGGTTGCCCAAAATGCGGCGCGGGTCTATGTCATGTATTCGGGGCGGGTGATGGAATCCGGGCCCGTGGCGGAGATTCTGAGCCATGCGGCTCATCCGTATACCAAGGGATTGCTGGCGGCTGTTCCGCGATTGAATCGGCATGTGGATAGAATGGTGGGAATTGACGGGGCGGTTCCTCATCCCGCCCGTCTCCCGTCCGGATGCCGGTTTCAGCCGCGATGCCCTGGGGCAGGAGATCTGTGCCGCCAGATTGAACCGGGTATGGATCGCGTTAAGGAAGGACACGAGGTGCGATGTCATTACTGGAAGCAAAAGGCATAACGGTCCGGTATCGGGGCCATGACGACAAAGGACACCGCCATTTGTGGGCGGCGGTGGATGGCGTCAACCTGGTGGTAGAGGAGGGGGAACGTGTCGGGATTGTTGGCGAAAGCGGTTCCGGGAAAACCACGCTGGGCAAAGCGCTACTCGGAATCGAGCCAATGGCGGATGGCCAGGTCTTGTTTCGCGGACAGAATATCCATGAGTTTAAAGGGGCGTCTTTGGAATCCTTTCGGCGTGGGGCGCAAATGATATTTCAGGATCCGTTGGGCTCTTTGAATCCGCGGATGACCATTGGCGCCGCCCTGAACGAGGTCCTGTCGGTTCATCGTCTCGCCACACGCATGGAGCGACCGGAACGTATCAAAACGCTGTTGCACCAGGTTGGGCTTGATGCGGGGTATACCCGGCGTTATCCGCATGAATTCAGCGGCGGACAGCGCCAGCGGATCGGGATCGCCCGGGCACTGGCTTTGGGCCCGTCCCTTTTAGTCGCCGATGAACCTGTCTCCGCCTTGGATGTGTCAGTTCAAGCCCAGATTCTCAACCTGATCCGCGACCTTAGCGAGGAACGGCGCATGGCGGTGCTTCTGGTGGCTCACGATCTTGCAGTGGTTAACTATGTGTGCCACCGGGTCTTGATCATGTACCAAGGCCGGGTGGTGGAGGAGGGGCCGACACGCGCCGTATTCGGGAGGCCGCGTCATCCTTATACGCAACTCTTGAAATCAGCCGTTCCGGATCCGGATGATTTTGCGAGTCCCCCAGCTAATCCTGAAAGTCAGAATGGCCTCCCGAGTTCGGCTCCAGCGCGACATTCTGTTGGTTGCTCCTTTGCGCCGCGATGCCTGCATGCGAAAAAACAATGTTTTTTAGAACACCCTGAACCTCGCGAAGAATCGCCGGGATGGTATGTGCGGTGCCATTTCAGGTTATAAAAACACCTCCCTCGCAAGCGGGGGAGGCGTGTGGGTATCCGAATAATTATTTGGCGGGGGTAGGATCCGCCAGCTTATCAATCGTGGTAATCGTTTTGAATGCCCTGACCGCCTTGCCCTTTTTCTCAAGGGTGTAACCGGTGCCGGTAATTTTCACTTTGGCGTTTACAAAGTCTTCAACCTTGCCCTTCGGAAGGCGCACCTCTTTGCCCTCCTCATCAATCAGGTTGAACCAGGTCATCATCGGGGTGCCATCTTTTTTCATCTTTTCAACTTTGACGACTTTTCCCACAATGGTCAAATTCTGGATCGCCAGTTCCTTCTCGTTCTTGGGGGCTTCCAGACCATCATGGCCTGGCGCCTCTTCCGCCATTAAGCCTGTTGAAGCCAATGCCATTACTGCCATCACAATCAAACACGTCTTCTTCATTGTCTCTCCTGATAGTACGACCATTTGCCTCCGGCAACCGCCTGGTCGCCGTATAGAAGGCAAATCTGTGTTATAATATAGATGCTAATACTAATTATGCAACACCATATTAAATGGATGGCGGGCGCCAGTCGGCCAGATCCGCCAGGATGTTGTCAGCCCCGCTCAGGTTCTGGTGGGGGTGTCCGGGGCGGCACAGCGCTACACAGTGCATTCCCGCCGCCTTGGCTGCGCTTACGCCGGCGGACGAATCCTCGAATACGAGGCATTCTGCCGGATCGATGCCGAAACGTTTGGCCGCCAGCAGGAAACACGCGGGATCAGGTTTGCCGCGTGGATAATCCTCGCTGCCGAGGTAAAATTGCAGTCGTTCACCCACGCCCATCAGTGTGATGGCGTCTGACACCTGACGGCGAGTGGATCCAGAGACAATGGCGACGGGGTGCCGCTGCGAGAGTTTCTCCAGCAGTGCGATGGAGCTGTGAATTCGAATATCCGTGGCGCCGCGTAAGGCTTGATAGTAGTTGATGCTTTCCAATTCCAAGGTCTCGGCATCCTCCTTCATGGAAGGATAATCCAGCTGCAAACGAGCCCAAATGTCGCTCCATGCCCTGCCGAAGACCAATTCACAGGCATAGGCGTCCGTGCAGGGCAGACCCCGGGAAACTAGCAGTTGCTGCATCGCCTTACACCAGAGGATCTCGGAATCCAAAAGAGTTCCATCCAAGTCGAAGATAAACGCTCGAATCATGGTGCTCCGTTACTGGTTAAGTCTTGGCGATGGCACGGGCTTTCACAATTTCATCGCGGATAGCGGCCAACCGCTCGTGGACTGGCAGTTTCTGGGTGCATGCCTTGTTACAGAGACCGCATTGAGTGCAGCGATCAAGGTAGTCATCCTCGAGAGAAATTCCCCAGTGCCATAACAGGCGGTTAATCATATCCTGGGGCCCTTTCCCCAGCAGCATGTGATTGTAGGCATCAAGATATTTTGGCACGGGGATGCCCTGTGGACATTCGTCGCAGTATCGGCAGCCGGTGCAAAGTTCGTTAAAGGACTCCTTGATCCCAGCCCGGATTGTGGCCACCTGAGCGGGCGACAGTGGGCGGAAACCTTCGGCCGCACTCACCGCCTCATCCACCTGTCCGGTTGTGCTTAAGCCCACCAAGGCGATCGTGATACGCGGGTCGTTAATCAGAAAACGCAACGCGCCCTCCACTACGGTTTCTTCGCCACGGGTACGCACGAAATCAAATCTTCCCGCCTCGCGCGGAATGATTCCGCCTCCCAGCGGGTTCATCACCACGACGCCGCGTTTTGCTGCTGCCGCCGCCTCAAGCCCGGCATCGCGATAGGCGAAGTTCATGGCTGAATAGCCAAGCAGCACCCCCTCGAAGGGATAATCGGCCAGGATGGTTCCGATATCGCCACCGGTCATGTGGGAAGAGACGCAAATATGCCGGATCAGGCCCTCCTCTTTGAGGCGTTCAAACTCCTTCAATGTGCCGTTGCGTTTCCGTTCAGCATAGACTTCGGGAGTGAGGATGCACCACATGTGGTAGAAGTCCAGATAGTCGAGACCCATGCGCGTGAGGGAGGTTTCAAGATCACGTCGAACACTGGAGGGATCGCCGCCAAAGGTCTTGCTTGAGACGTAGAACGGGCGTTGGGATCGCTCGGCCAGCATGGTTTTGAACGCGACCCCAAACAACTCCTCGGATTTGCCGTAGCCGGGTGCGGTGTCAAAATAATTAATCCCGCGATCATAGGCGTATTTGACAAGCGCAGCGCACTGTTCGGTCTGGTTCTGATCCGTAAAGCGCATGCCGCCGAACCCGATGGCTGACACACTAATTCCTGTTGTACCATATTTTTTATGAAGCACGGAATGACCCTCGTTGTTGGTTTAACTGACTGCGCTTAAACTATAGTGGATTAGTTGGAGAATTGTCCAGACCGCGTCGAATGAATGGTCCCCTGCAAGACCATGACTAAAAGCACCAGTGCGGCTCCCGCCGCATAGACTAATCCAAAGCCGAACCGGTCAGCCAGTCCTCCTCCCACGATGGCGCCCACCATACCGCATATTCCCACCACGGTTTCGTTGATGGCCACGTATTGCGCGCTCCGACGGGGGTGGACCAGGGAATGGAACACCAGATAGAAGAAAAAACTTCCCGAGTACAATCCGAACAAAACAGCTCCGATACTGAATGCCAGAGGCGTTTGGCTAAATCCGAAAATCAGCAGGCCGATGATGCCCAGGCACCCAAATGCGGCAACTGCCGTCGGGCGATACATCCAGTAGCGGCTGCGGCACAGCACCAATCCCGTGATCGCCTGGGATGCGCTAACAAGAAAAAAGAGGAACCCCTGCATGCTTTGAGTAAGATGCAGGCAGGCTTCGACCCGGGCGGGAAACACGGCGCGTATGAAGGTGATGGCCACCATTCCCACGCCTCCGGACACCCATCCCATCCATGCCAGGTCAGGCTGATGGGAGTAATCCGCAACCGGCCGGGAGACCAAGTCGTCGGTATTGGCTAACGCTTCTTGAGGTTTCCCTTGGGCAAGATGCTTCAGGAGGACAATGCACACGCCGGTCACCACGGCCGCTCCCGCGGCGAAATAGCAGGCGTATTTCCATCCCGAGGTCGCTCCATCCGGTGTTGCGACCCCACGATCCATTAGAAAGCCGGAAACAAAAGGCCCCAGGGCATACCCCGCACTCCATGAAAAGGTGTAGAGCCCGGTCGAATACGTGATGGGTTTTTGGGTTAAGCCGTCCACGGCCTTCATGAAAATTTGGAACGGTGTGAAAAAAAACGCTGCCGCAATACCCGCTGCGGCCATAAGAACATAAACCCCGGCAACCCCAGGAATGACTGTGAATAGGAGTCCGATCAGCAGGAAGCCACCCATGGAACCCACCATCATGTGAGCCGCATTACTGGCCGAAACAAACCGGCCAATTACGGGGCATGTGATGAGATAAGCAAGGCTCCATACGGTCAGGGTGTTCGCTACGACTGATGCGCTGGCGCCTGCACGGGCCAGACGCACCGCATTAATGAATATAAACTGCGCCACCAGCATGTCGGCGATAAGAGGCAGCAGGTAGATCAGCAGGGGCAAGAATCGGCGGGTGGGGCGGGTGTTCATGGTATTTGGCAAGAGGGACAGAGATGCGTGCCGCGTTGTCCAATCACGGTACGAACAATGATGTTGCCGCAGCGGGGACAGGCCTTACCCGTACGGCGAAAAACTTTCAGTGAATCGGCATTGTGTCCGCTTCGCCCCGTGATGCCGTAGAAATTGGTTTCGCCGGCTCCTAAAGTGGTGCCGCAGTTCTCGACCGCGCGCTGTAACACCTCTCGAATGGCTTGATGAAGCTTCCGGGTCTCGGAGGCGGTCAAGGAATCCGCGCGACGTTGAGGGTGAATCTTTGCCTGCCATAACGATTCATCGACATAAATATTGCCAAGCCCCGCCACGCAGGTTTGATCCAGCAGCAGCGGCTTGATCATACGGGTTTTGCCCTTCATTCGGGCACGCAAGACCTGGCTGGTAAAGGCGTTGTCCAGGGGTTCCGGGCCAAGATCGCCTAATCCGTCTTCCGCCGCGCTAGCGAGACGGAGGCGTCCAAATTTTCGGGTATCGTTGAAAAAAAGGCGCCGTCCATCGGAAAGGGAGAAAACGACGTGGTCATGCGTTCCTGGAGTCTCGATTGTTTTTGCAAAGCGAAATTTGCCAGTCATGCGCAGATGAATCAGGAGATGTTGTCCGCTATTGAGGACGATCACGATATATTTTCCGCGCCGCGTGACACGCAGAATGGTGCGCCCCCGCAAGGCGACGGCGAATCGGGCGGGTGTCTGGCCCATGACCATCCTCGGCCAGGAAATGTTGACATCATGTATGACCGCATGTTCAAGGCCATGCGCCCTCAATTCCCGCACCACGGTTTCTACTTCCGGAAGTTCTGGCATGCGGCCATTTAACAGGCCGGAGATCCACCACGTCAAGGGAGCATTTGGAAACCCACTAGCAAGGAGTGGCGTCCATTTCTCCGCCCGATAATGTAACTGTTTTGATCGGGTGAGGATCTTGGCTTCCCGAATGGCTTTCGAAAATTTCGTGCTCAATTCGGTTCAGCCAGTCGTAAAAGTCGTTGAGATGAATCGGCTTGGTGAAATATCGTGTCCCGTATTTCGCCATTTTATTCAAATTCACTTCTGCAATCCCTTGCCCGGAAATCAGAGCGAGATGACGGCAGCGGCAGCCGTTTTTTTTATGCGATTCCAACAACTCCACACCATCCACCACCGGCATGTTGTAATCAGAAATTATAATATCTGGGCATCCGGTTTCCCGCATTGAACACGGGCACCCACTACTTTTATGCAGGGGCGAATCAGCAGCATTTTCATAGGATTGAACAACATAACCCCGGCGTTGCAAAATGGATCGCAAATAGATCACCGCAGAAGGATCATCATCAATGATTACGGCTTTAATGGAGTGCATGTTTCGCCAGAATCCCATCTCTTGAAGATGATTGTAGAGAGGCATCCCTTCAATGCAAGCGGGGAAAGGCCTGATTTCAGCATCAGGATTTACCTGATAGAACGGCTCTTGTAAAGTGGTGGTGGGATAAGGATTCGAACCTTAGAAGGCATAGCCAGCAGATTTACAGTCTGCCCCGTTTGACCACTCCGGAATCCCACCAATATCGATGTTCGAAACCAAGGATAGGTTGTCAGGCAACCATTCTTGACCTCATCAAAGGGGGCGTATCATGGCGTCAGTAACGGTTGCTGGCAAGCCAAAAAACACTGCCGCTTGAAGCGCGGTGGGGTTTCTGGCATCATGTACCTTTTGTGAATGGATGGAGCAGATGGCTGAACAGGTTCATGATAATCTCGACTGGCTCGCAGATCTTAATCCCCAGCAGCGGCAGGCTGTAGTTCATGGGGAGGGGCCGCTGTTGGTCGTAGCCGGCGCCGGTAGCGGTAAAACAAAAACCCTGGCCTATCGCGTTGCCTATCTGATCTCAAAAGGGGTCAATCCGGGAAATATTCTATTGATGACGTTTACCCGGCGGGCGGCCGAGGAAATGCTCAAGCGGGCCGCAGCCGTCAGCCTTCAAACCGCCCACATGACGGGGCGTGTCTGGGGCGGGACTTTTCACGCCATTGCTAATCGCCTCCTGCGCATGTATTCGGAACAGGCTGGTCTTCCACGCGATTTCACCGTGATGGATGAGGCGGATGCGGGGGATCTTCTGAATGTGGTCCGCCATGAGTTGAATCTCGGGAAGAACGACAAGCGCTTCCCCCGTAAAGGAACCTGCCTGGGAATCTATTCCCGCTGTGTCAATGGCGGGGAGCAATTGGAGAGCGTGCTCACCAAGCACTATCCCTGGTGTCTGGAATACAAGGATCAACTCAAGAGCCTGTTTACCAACTATGTGATCCGCAAGCAGCAGCGTGGAGTGCTGGATTATGACGATCTTCTGTTATACTGGCTTCAACTTTTGAGCAGCGATGAACTGGCCCGCGAAATCGGCGGCCGGTTCGATCATGTGCTGGTGGATGAATATCAGGACACCAATACGGTGCAGGCCGATATCCTGCGTGCCCTCCGGAAGTTCAACCAGAACATCATGGCGGTAGGGGATGACGCCCAGAGCATCTACAGTTTCCGCGCCGCCAATGTCCGGAACATCTTAGATTTCCCGAAGCAATTTCCAGGGGCCACGGTGATCACTCTGGAACAGAATTATCGCTCCGTATCGCCCATCCTGGAAACCACAAACCGGCTCATCAGTCAGGCGCATGACCGATTTACCAAGGATCTCTGGTCTGCCCGCAAGGAGGGGCAACGCCCGATCATTGTGACCTGCCGGGATGAAGCCACCCAGGACAAGTTTGTGGTGGATCGCGTGATTGAACACTATGAGCAGGGGATTCCGTTGCACAAGCAGGCGGTGCTGTTCAGGGCGGGGCATCTCTCCGACTCGCTTGAAATCGAATTGACCCGCCGGAATATTTCGTATCACAAGTACGGTGGCCTCCGTTTTCTTGAGGCGGCGCATGTCAAGGATCTCATCAGTTTCCTGAGGGTCGCCGAAAATCCCTCTGATGAAATTGCCTGGTTTCGGGTTCTTCAGATGATCGATGGAATCGGTCCGGCCACGGCCTCAAAGGTGATTAACCATATCAGCAAGGCCCATGATTCGCGGGCTTTAAAGACATTTTCGCCCCCCGCGTCAGCCCAGGCCGGGTGGAAAGAACTTGGTAAATTAATGGATGACTTGGTGACGGCGGGGGAGGGCCAGCCAGCCGCCCAGGTGCAGCGCATCAGACTGTTTTACGAGGATCTGATGGCCCAGCGGTATGAGAATGCCCAGGCGCGACGCCGCGACCTTGAACATATTGAGCAGGTGGCCTCGGGATACAAGTCCCGGCGGCAACTATTGACTGACCTGACGCTGGATCCGCCGAATTCAACGAGCGAGATCGCGGCCAATCCTCTTAAGGATGAGGACTGGCTTGTGTTGTCTACCATCCATTCCGCCAAGGGCTGCGAATGGGATGTGGTGTATGTGATCCATGCCTCGGATGGCTGCCTACCGTCCGACATGGCGACCGACAACGAAAAGCAGATCGAGGAGGAACGGCGGTTGGCGTATGTGGCGATGACGCGCGCCCGGAACTTTCTCTACATCACCTGGCCGCTGCGGTACTATCAACGTTGGTCCAGCATGAGTGACAAGCATATCTATTCCCAGATTTCGCGCTTCATTACCGACGAGGTTCGTGCGTCATGCACCCTGTTGTCGTTCGGTGCCAGCGGCTATCCTGATGAAGACTCCCATTATCATGACGACATTGTCGGTCGTGTGCGCAATCAGATCAATTCCCGCTGGGAGTAAACTCAGATTTGGGGATGGAGTTCCGTCTTAACCCAGTCATACAAGTCCTTGGCCGTCTTTAGGAAAGATTCCCGGGAATACGACCGCAGGGCCAGGTCGCGGGCGGTTTGGCCGAGTTGTTCGCGCAGGGACTTGTCGTTAGCCAGCCGGCTCATGGCGGCCGCGAAAGGTTCAGGCTGGGGAGGCGCGAGGTAGGCCACAGCGGGGGTGAGAATCTGGGTATGGGTAGGCAAGTCGGTGGCGAGGATGGCCTTGCCCGAGGCGAGATAGGAGTAAATCTTCATAGGGGTATTGTTTCCCTTGATGCGGGGCGACACCAGAATATCCGCCACCTCGAACAAGGCCGCCATGCGGCTGACGGGCTGGGGGCCGAGGAACTGGGTGTCGTTGGCAATGTCCAGGACAGACGCCATGGCGCGGTAGCGTTGGATATCCGCATCCTTCCCGCCCGCGATGACCAGGGTAGCCTGGCCGCCGGCTTTGATGAAGCGAGCGAAACTTTCCAACATAAGATCGGCGCCCTGATAGGTTTCAAGGTTGCCCAGATACATGAATCGCAGCCGGTTATGAGTCGGGAATAGGTGACTGACGGCCGCACGGTCAGCGTCGGAGGACGGTTGCAGCAGCGAGATATCGCTCAGCAAAACCACCTTGCGGGCACCCTCATCCCGCGCGATTTTGGCGAGGGCGTCACACACCGGAATTACCCCCATGGCGCCCTTGATGGCGGTGCCCTCAGCGTGCGTCATGAGGGGAAGCAGAAATTTAAGGACTCCAAACTTCTCGGCGATCTGTCTGGCCAGCGAGGAATCCATGTCATACAGGTAGGGAATGCCGGTGCGACGCCGGATGGCCATGGCCATATAGACGGACTCCTCCACGGCATGAACAAGATCATAGCGCGTGTTGCGGGCCATTTTCAGCGCCGCAGGCAACATCATTAGATCACAGACGATCTTTTTCAGAGAAGGGCCGGGAGGAACATTCCTGGTAAAAAGAGGGCGGCGGATGCGGTGAAGGGTCATACCTGGATACGTGACATCAGATCCCTCGTGATAAGTCAGGACATCGACCGTGTGCCCCTGTCCGGAGAGCGCCTGAAGCAGCAGGTTGACGGCAATAGGGGTGCCGCGTTCCTGATAGAAGGGGTGAGGGGCCAGGAGCAGTATGTTCATGATTTCAAATATTCCATTCGAGAGCGCCTCAGTTGAAAGGAGGCGATGTAATCAAATAACCGCGCGCGGCACAATCCCAATGGTCAGGGCTCGCGGGTTGAAAAGACGGAAAAAGGGAAGTATGTAATATCTGAAATATGTGGATTTCCTAGACTTGAAGTGGTAGAAATATTTTGAGCAAGGAGGATACGGCCATGGCTACGGGTAAGGAAACCAACGATCCCAACGACATACGCGATTCCGATATCGTTTTCGATTGTCCTTTTTGCAATAAAAACTTGGCCATCGATTGTCGTGGCGCGGGATTAACCATCACCTGTCCCGACTGCAACAACAAGGTTCAGGTTCCCATCCCTGAAAACATGGACGTATCCGATATTGACAGTTCAGAAGAGGATAAGGCGGTTCGCCTGATTCATATGCGTGAAGTGATTGCCGAGTCGCAACAGCGCATCATGGAGATGGAATCCGAGGTAAAAGACGTCACCCTGCGCCGGGATGCCTTGGAAGCCATCCGCACCGAGAATGCCATCCGCTTTGAAGTCATTGAACGCGAAGTGGGAAACATTCAGCGTTCCTTGCTTCGTATCTCTGAAGTCCTGAGTAGCGCCGCGGCAACCTGAGTGAAAGGCGGATCAGGAAAGGGCGGCAAGCAATCTGGATTCCACGGTCTTCCAGGCGTATTCCCGCCGTACATAGCGTAGCCCGGCTTCTCCCATGGCATTGCGTAAAGCGGGTTTGGCCAGCAGCAAGGAGAGGGATTCCTCGAACTCCGGATAGTTTCGGAACCAGAGCCCCCCGTTTGATTTCCGGCAATGGTAGGGCATGACGTCCCCGGCAGCGTGAACCAGGACGGGGGTTCCGGCCAACCATGACTCGAGAATCACGATGCTGAAACTCTCGTTAACCGACGGATGACAAAACGCCACGGCGCCCGCCATCGCATCGTGTTTCTCCTTCTCGGAAACAAAGCCGAGATCCAAAATGTGGGGAATCAAGCGTGAGGGCGGATCATAAGGACCGCTTCCGGTGAGAACCAGTCGCATATCGATTCCGGTCCGTTCCCGGAAGACGTCCAGATAGTCCAGCAGAACCGGGGTCCCCTTCAAAGGTTCGCGGCGCCCTGAGTAGATGATGTATGGGGCGGTCAGTGTGTGGCGCTTGCGGAATGCCACAGGGTCTGTTTTGAATTCCTCAATGCCCATTCCCACCACATGGGCATGGGCCAGATTCAACCCGTATAGACGCTGGGCCAGATCCCGTTCCGGCTCAGTATTGAAAATCCAGCCTGCGACATACATGAACATTTCCCGGACGGTCTTCAAATAGGCAAAGGATTCGTCATGAAGGCAGGGCAGAAGAAGCGTTTTATCCGGATGAATCTGACTGGCGAAATAGACCAGGGCGAAGAGATAGGGTCCCATGATGATCCGGTCGTACCGATGCCCCTCCGTTTTGAGATATTGATAAAGGGCTTGGCTGTTAACATTATTCCGCTGCCATACCAGTTCCTCATCCCTCGTTATCTCCGCCTGGCGGCTGATCCGGTTTTGGAGTGTGATGAACGCATCCATGTCGCGCCCTGAATCAACAGGAAAATAGCGAACGGTGATGCCGGCGATGAGGGCCTCGCCTTTGGGAATCTCGTTCTCCCAGGTAAAGTGATTTCGCGCGCATGTGGTTAAGTAGTCCACCTGCCATCCCCGTGCCACCAGCCGTTCGGCGAGTTGGCGGAGAAGTGTTTCCGCCCCCCCCACGGTGGGGCCCTCGGAAAAGCGGGGCGAAACAAAGGCTATGCGGGGAGGCGTGGCCATCAGCCGGGGTGGAGGTTGGACTCCAGTTTTGCAATGCGATCTTCGAGCGTCTTGAGCTTGTCGCGGTATTTTCGATCCACTTCCTCGGTGGCCGACAGCAGAAGCCCGTTAACCTGATTTTGCTGGGACCAGAGGCGGTAGGTGTAGAACTTCAGCAGGGACCAGATGCTTTTTTTGATGCGAACCAGAAGCGGGGCGAAGGTGGCCCGTCGTTCCCTGATTTCGAAGTCATTGATGTCAATAAAGACGGCTTCCCGCAGGCTTTCCATATAAAAATCGAAAAAGTTTTCATCCTTTTTCAGGTTCATCAGATTGAACCGTTCCGCGCGGGCAAGTTGCGCCCCGGCATAGGCGCCGGACTGCATTTTGGCGGCCACCGTTGCCTGGATCTCAGCCATGATTCGCTGGGCATCCACTCCGTCGGCGCCGATTTCAAACAGTCCGGTACTCATAGCGTTTCAGGGCGATTATAACTTTTGGATGCTGATCATCGGGTCATCCTTTTTGACCGGCGTGCCATGAGCGATCAATAGGGAGACGATCTTGCACTTGTAGGGGGCCTTGATCGGGTTGAAGAGTTTCATCGCCTCGACGATGCATACCGTGGCCCCTTCTTCCACCACGTCGCCTTCCTGGACAAACTCGGGTTTTCCAGGCCCCGGTGATCGGTAGAACGTGCCGTTTAGCGGCGCATTAACACTGGGTCCTGTTGGCGCGGGCGCCGCCGCCGGTTTCGCTACGGGAGCCACCTGCGTGGCCGCAGGAGCCGCACTGGAACTCGGGGTAGTGGTGACGACCGGCGGAGGGGTGGAGGCGACCGCAGGAGAGGTCTGTACCCCGGCAGAGACGCCCGAGGCATTGATGCTGATCACGCTGCCGCCATGCTGAATCGTGATCTGTGAAAAATTCAGGGCGCTGATCTTATCGACCAACTCGTGGATACTTTGGTAATCCGAAGCGGCGAGGAAAGGAATCGCCGGGGCCATCGCCGGGGCCGTTTGCGTTTTTTCGGAAGCCACCTGTTTGGCAAGTTCCACGTCGGCGGGAATGGCCGCACGCTGATCAGGGGGGAGGGCGCGCCACTTAAAATAATCGAGCGAGACTTCCGGGAACAGGCAGTAGGAAATGATGTCCTCTTCCTTTTTGATCATTTTAGGATCCACGCCTTCCGTGGCGTCCGGAAGCATGGGCTTAAGCCGATCCGCCGGACGTCCGGTGATGGGCTTTTCGCCGCCGAGGATCTTTTTCAGCACCGCCTTGTCCATCGGGGCGGGAGACCGGCCGTAGAGCCCCATCGCGTAATCCTTGACTTCCTGAGCGACGAGCGAGTAGCGCTCGCCGGAGAGGACGTTCATGACCGCCTGGATTCCGATGATCTGGCTGGTTGGGGTGACGAGCGGGGGATACCCGAGATCGGCCCGGACGCGAGGAAGTTCATCAAAGACCTGGTCAAGTTTGTCCAGGGCGCCCTGCTGAGCGAGTTGGCCGCGCAGGTTTGAGATCATGCCGCCCGGGATATGGTGCAGAAGAACCTCGGGATCAATGATGTTATCCGCCTGATGGGCTTTGAGCTGGCGTGTTGGGGCAAGGTCAATGAAGAATTTACAGACCTGACGGAGGGCATCCTGATCGAGGTTTGCGTTGTAATGGGTTTCGGCGAAGATAGCCAGCATAGTTTCCACGGGCGGCTGGGAGGAGAAACCTGCCATCGGGGAAATGGCGCAGTCAATGGCGCCGGCACCGGCGCGGACCGCTTCCACATAGGTGGAGGAGGCCATGCCGCTGGTCGCATGGGAGTGAACCTGAATCGGGATCTTGGTCTCACGAACCAAGGCCGATACCAGGCGTTCCGCCGCGATGGGGGACAGAATTCCCGCCATATCCTTGATACAGAGCGAGTCAATGCCCATGGCGATCTGTTCCTGGGCCACCTTCACATAGAGGTCGACGGTATGCACAGGGCTGACCGTGTAACTGATGGTTCCCTGGGCGTGGCCGCCGTATTTTTTGACGCATTTGATCGCCTGCTCAAGGTTACGCGTGTCGTTTAAGGCGTCGAAGATACGGAAGATGTCAACGCCGTTCTCGATGGCTAGTGCGATAAAACGGTCGACGACGTCGTCGGAGTAGTTCTTGTACCCCAAGATATTTTGTCCGCGCAGAAGCATTTGGAGGGGGGTCTTCTTGGCGCGGGATTTGATCTGGCGGAGACGATCCCAAGGATCTTCCCTGAGGAAACGCAGACACACATCAAACGTGGCGCCGCCCCACACCTCCAGCGAGTAGTAGCCGACATTATCGACGACATCAATGATCTTCATGATGTCGGAGGTACGCATTCGGGTGGCCCAGAGAGACTGATGGGCGTCGCGGAGCGTTGTATCCGTGATGCGTAGCGGAATATGGTTTGCGCTATCGCGTATGATATCCTGAGGGGTAATCGTTTTTTTCTTGGGCATAGTTTGTCCTTTCTGAATTACTTGAAGCGCCCCATGGCTGCGAATTTCTCGAATCTTCGGTTGGCGAGTTTCTTGGGGGCTATTTTCTTTAAACTGCCAAGATGCCTGATCAGGCTTTTTCGGATAGCCTTCATGGTTCCCGCGTAATCGCGGTGGGCGCCTCCCAGCGGCTCGGGGATGATCTCGTCAATAATCTTGAGCTGAAGCAATGATTTGGCGGTGATTTTCAAGGCGTTGGCCGCTTCCGCCGCCTTGGCGCCGTCACGCCAGAGGATGGATGCGCAGCCCTCGGGTGAAATTACCGAATAAACGGCGTTTGAGAGCATGAGGACGATATCGCCGACACCAATACCGATAGCGCCTCCGCTTCCGCCTTCACCGGTCACCAAGGCGATAACCGGAGTCTTGAGCGATGACATTTCCAGCAGGTTGCGGGCAATCGCTTCCGCCTGTCCTCGCTCTTCCGCATCCCGTCCTGGAAAGGCGCCTGGCGTATCAATAAAGGTTATGACGGGAAGATTAAACTTCTCTGCTAACTTCATCAGCCGCAATGCCTTGCGATAACCTTCCGGGCAGGCTTGTCCGAAGTTGCACTTAATCTTCTCGTCAAGTTCACGGCCTTTCTGATGGCCGATCACCATGACGCGGATGTCATCCATCATGGCGAAACCGCCGATGATTCCGTGGTCGTCGCCAAAAAGCCGGTCGCCATGGAGTTCGATGAATTCCGAAAAAAGGCCCTTAATGAAGTCTCGGATCAGAGGCCGGTCGGGATGGCGGGCGATCTGAACAGTCTGCCAAGGGGTCAGATTGGCATAGGTTTCCTTAAGTTTGTCGGCCCGCTCCAATTCCAGCCGGTTAAGTTCCTTGACCAGGGCACCGGTAGGCTCGGGGTTCTTGGCCTTGAACTCCTCGATTTGGGCCTCGATATCGGCCACGTCTTTTTCAAAATCCAGACTCATCATTGCTCCATCTGTTAAAGGTTTTGAGACTCACTCGTACTGCATGGCGACTGGGCTCAGTGGCAGCCGGTGTATTTCAGAATAGTATAGAGCGTTTCTTTCATGTCCTTGCGATGCACGATCATGTCAACGAATCCGTGTTCCAGGAGATATTCTGCAGTTTGAAAATCATCCGGAAGCTTCTGCTTGATGGTTTCCTCGATCACGCGGCGACCCGCGAACCCGATGAGGGCGCGCGGCTCGGCGATATGGATATCGCCCACCATGGCAAAACTCGCTGACACCCCGCCCGTGGTGGGGTCGGTCATGATGGAGATATACGGCAGATTGGCGTCCCGAAGTTGGGCCAGGGCTGCGCAGGTTTTGGGCATCTGCATCAGCGATACGATTCCCTCATGCATCCGGGCGCCGCCGGAGGCCGACACGATAATGTACGGAAGTTTATGTTTCAAGGCGTGCATGGCTGCCAGAAGAATCTTTTCCCCTGTTCCACTCGCCAGGCTGCCCCCCATGAACCGAAAATCCATGATTGCGATGGCAACCTTAATTCCCTTGATTTTGCCCGTTCCGGTGGCTACCGACTCGCTCATGCCCGTCTTTTCACAATTTTCAACGGCCTTTTCGGCATAAGGGCCCTTGGAATCAGAGAACTTCAGGGGGTCATTCCAGCTGATTTTCGAGTTCAATTCAACGAAAGTGCCTTCGTCCATAAGAACCTCAACCCGCTCCAGCCAAGTCAGGCGGTCATGAAAATGGCATCGGTCGCAAACTTTTAGATTTTTTTCCCATTCTTCCTTGTAAATATGGGCTTTACATGATGGACATTGAACCCAGATTTCCTCTTTTTTTGGGGAGTCTGGTTTGGCGGCTGTCTTTTTAGATTTGGTGAACCAACCCATGGGCCGTCAAGCCTCCTTTTTACGCGTTTCTGTTCTGGATAACGGGCGTAATGGATACCACGACAAAGGGGTGTGTTCAAGGAAAAAGGAGGGACTGGAATAGTCCACAAATAGGCTCTTTGACCAGTGCGCCCGGCCCATCGGGGCACTTTGACTATGGTTGCATCAGGAGCGCCTGTGTAATCGAAAAATTCTTAACCCATCATAGCCGAAAACAAGACGTGTGAACTGAAGATCGCGAAGCACGCAAAGGCGGCTGGGCGGATGCGCCGGGCAAGGGTGTTTTTGAGCGTTTCGTAGGTGTTAAAAACAATCGGGCAGACATCGACCATTTCAACGGCTTGTCGGATCCTGAAAACAAAACCGCGCCGGGTAAGATGCGGGTAGGAGCGGCAGTCATGGGGACGGAACTCATAAATCGAGCAACAGTTATTCTTGAGGAAGGGACAGGGGCGCTTTTGAAAAATCAGAAGCTTTTTCTTATCCTGCTGGATTTTTTTTAAATATCGGGCGGTAAAGGCGTTTACCGTCATGCCGAGGTGGCGGGCCAGCCGGCGGGTATCAGTTACGGTCAAAGTGGGATTGAGTTTACGACAACAATTGGCGCAAAGGGTGCAGTCAATTCTTTTGGATACCGCATCGGACGTGGTTTTCACGGCTTGGTCAATGGTTTTGATGGAGAAGGGCAGTTCTCTTAAATATATGCGAAAATCATCATTCTCTTCTTTGCGGAGTCTTCCCAGGCGTTTGATCGTCTTAAGGTGAGTAATGAGTTTCATGCGTTCAGGAGGGTGGCCTCAAGAAATGGCGGCGGTAGTAATTCAATTCGGCGATGGAACACATCACGTCGTACAGGGCGTCGTGTCGCTTGGAATCCTTCGGCAGTGTCCAGCCGGGCAGAAAGTCCCGCATCAGGGCGGTGTTTTCTTTTTCAAACTCCGGCCCGAGTTTAGCGTCCAGCCAGAGAATCTTCAGGGAACTGATATCGAGCATCCGGTAATGGAGCCGAGTCAGGAATTGAGGTAGAAAACGCTGGGCAAACCACCAGTCGGCATGAATGGTGTTGCCGGCCAGAATGGGCCGGTCTTTGATTTTGGCCGCCATTGGGCCCACAAGGGCGTCCAGGGTGGTGGCAAGAAGTTGGTCAACATCAGCCACGGTGGGGGCTTTTCCCGAACGGGCTTGCATGACGAGATCCGGACATTCCTTCGCGACAAAATCACTCACAGGCGCCCCTGCCGGCAGTCGCACTGGTGTCACGAGATCCTGTTCAGGCGGGGCCACCCGGCGTCCCTGCATATCGGTGACCACCATGGCGACTTGCAACAGGTGTGCCTGCTCAATGTCCAGGGTCGTATACTCGGTATCAAACCAAACCAGAAAGGGGCCTGAGGCTGTGTTCATGGGTGGATTTCCTTTTAGAGCGTCAGCAAATCCTGGATATCGGTCCAGGTCATGGAGGAGAAGGCGTTCTCGCCTGTGGTCAGGGTCGCGTCAATGATGGCTTTCTTCCGCCGCTGCAGTTCCAGTACTTTTTCTTCCACGGTGCCCTTGGTGATGAGCTTGACGCTGTATACGGTGCGCTTCTGGCCGATACGGTGAGCACGGTCCGTGGCCTGGTTTTCCACAGCGGGATTCCACCAGGGGTCGAAATGAATCACCATGTCAGCCCCAGTCAGGTTCAACCCGACGCCGCCGGCTTTCAGGCTGATCAGGAAAACGGGAATCTTGCGGTCGGTGTTGAACTTGTGAACCACGCTCATGCGATCCTTGGTGGCGCCATCCAGATAACAATACGGGATTTGCTTGTGATCCATCTGGGCGCGCAGGATGGTCAGCATGGAGACAAACTGGCTGAAGACCAGCACGCGGTGTCCACCGTCGAGCGCCTCGTCGAGTAGTTCGAAGAACAGATCCATTTTGGCGGACGGCGCCTCGACCTTGAGTCCTTCCATTCTGAGCAAATCAAGATGACAACAGACTTGGCGCAGGCGGAGGAGCGTTTTGAGCACTTCCATTCTGGACTTCTGGAAGCCCTGCTTCGCCACCAGGTCCGTGAGCTTATTGCGGGAGCTATCGATCAGTTGCTTGTAGACGGCCTTCTGATCGGCGCTGAGTGTGCATGAGGCGATGCGCTCAATGCGGGGAGGCAGATCCTTGGCCACTTCGACTTTCAGGCGGCGCATGAGGAAAGGCTGGAGTTTGCGGCGCAGCCGGATCTGGGCCGCCTCGCCCTCCGGTCCGCCCCCGGCGATCGGAAGCTCGCAGTTATGCCTGAAACTGTCATGGCTGCCGAGATAGTGCGGCATCAGAAAGTCCATGATGGACCAGAGATCCGATACGCTGTTTTCGATCGGTGTGCCGGTGAGCACCACCTTGTGGAATGCCTTCATTTCCTTGGCCACGATGGCATTTTGGGTGGATCGGTTCTTGATATGCTGGGCTTCGTCCAGCACAAGCACGCCGAACTCATGTTCGTGATAATGCTGAACGTCGCGGCGGAGCAGGGCATAGGACGTGATTACCAGGTTCGCCTGGGGTAACTCCGCCCACTTGGTGTGGCGGTCGCTTCCCGAGAGGGTGAGCACCTTCAGGGAGGGCACAAAACGCTGGGCTTCTTCCGCCCAGTTGCCGACCAGGCTGGTGGGACAGACAATCAGGCAGGGTTTTCCGCGGACGGCCGGGTGATATCGCTCCATCTGCAGCCAGACCAGGGCCTGAAGAGTTTTCCCCAGCCCCATTTCATCAGCCAGAATCCCCCCGAAGGTATTCGTCTCCAGGAAACGCAGCCAGTTGACCCCTTCTTTCTGGTAAGGGCGCAGAATGGCATCAAGCGAGGCCGGTATTTCTGCGGGTTGGATGGTGAGTCCCTGCGATTGCTGCTCCGCGTGGAAACGCCAGGTGGGGGGCGCCTCGACATCCACACCGTCGAGGGCATCAAGTGAGTTTTTAACATACGAGGCGTAGACCGAGGGCATGCGGAATACGCCCGGCTGGGTGCTCTCCCCGCTGGAGCAATCCCGGAAGACCTCGATCATCCCCTCAATCGCCTCGGCATCGAGCAGGATGGTTCGGTTGCCGCGTTCAATGAATGAATCACCCTTGCGCAGGGCGCGCTGGATTTCGGCGGAGGTCAGGCGGTTGCCGGTGCCGTCCTCAAAATCGAAGCCGACCTCGAACCAGCCGGCCTGATCATCCTGGTAATTGATGTGAACCACGGGCGTGGCAAACTCGGCGCCCTCCATGAAGCCGCCGACCCGGCCTTCCAACTCAACCCGCCACCCTTTGCGGCGCAGGGCGGGAACATGACTGCCGAGGAAATTGAGAACCTCGCGGCATCCCACAACCGGGGTGAGGGTGTCTCCGGTGTCTCCTGCAAAACCGTATTGGGCGAGTTGTTGGGTGGCTTTTTTTTCGGCCTCCAGGTTGCGGACCAGATAACGCAAAAAATCATGGGGGTCGGGAATGGCAAAGTGGCCCTTGGGATCATTTTTCCCGGCCACCAGTTGAAAGCCGTTATATTCCGAATACAGCGTTCCGGCCAGCGAGGCCGGGCTGCCCCGCACCACGAACCGGTATTTGGGTTGCGCGGGCTCAATGGGGAATAGATCCACAGAGAGATCGCTCTCCACCCTCATGAACCCGGCCAGCATAGGCAGTTCCGCCTGCATGAATCGGGGTACAGACGTGCGGGGGATGATGACCGGTTCCACGTAGATGGACCGGATGGGGTCGGGCAGAACCTGTTCCAACGGCCAGAAATGGTTGGCGCCAAAAACCCATCCATGCCGCCCCGACACGATATAGAGCGGGATTTCAGTGGCTTGGCGGAAGGGAATCTCCGTATGAACCATCAGGATCAGTTCCCCGTTGTCGCGGTCAAGATCCAGATGCAGGAAGGAGACCAGTTTTGTGGCAGTCACGGTGATCGGGACGGGATTATTCTCCTCCTCGATGGGGAGACCCTGGAGCAGCTGCAGGAGAGAAACGAAGTCCTGTGGCTTGAGGATGATCTCGCTTTTCGCCGGGCCTTCACAGATGTCTTCCAACACAAAGAGAACCGATTCATCCTTCTGGTTCAGGCCTAGGCTCATTGTTGGCGGGATGGAACTGAGGGGCAAAATCTGAGTTCCAATAAGGGCATCACAACGAACCGGGATACGACCGCTCGAAATATCATGGCGCCAGGAGGCCTTGAGGGTCAGCCGGATGTGCGCATCGGTGCTGCCCGGGGTGCCGTTGCGGGCCCGTTTGACATAGGCGGCTTCGTTGAATTTGGCGATGCGCTCGGCGCGACGGAGTTCCTCCAGTCGCTTGGCCTCAATCTCCGGGTTGTTGGCGCGACGGATCAATTCGATGCATACGGCCACCACATGGGCGCAGATGATGCCGCGCTCCTTGCTGTCACGGCAGGGACAATGATTCTCCGCCGTGCCGTTCTGAAGGATGCGGACGGAGGTCTTTAGCGGACGATTGCTCCAAAGGATGGTGCCATTGACGAATGGCGCTTCATATGAGGCCTCCTGCACAAGCCCACGCTCAACCATGCCCTTCGCATCTTGGAAGACGCGCTGGCCGGCCCAGTTAATCAGGATCTGGTGAGTGATGGGAGGGCGACTCATTGGAAAACTGTTTAATAAACCGTTTTGTTACAACTTTTTCATATACAGCGTGGTCCACTCGCCAAGCTGAAGTGCCTCTACCAGGCTCATGTTTTGTGCCTCGTAGGCCGACCGGACATCGGCGGCCTGGGGGTTAAGAATGCCCGACAGGATCAGACGGGCGTCAGGGGAAGGGGATAAATAGCCTACGAGCGTGTGAGCGTGGGTGATCAGCACCATGGCCAGGATATTGGCGACGACAATGTCGCACGTGCCGTCAAGGCCGGCTTCTGCCAGATCACCGGTCATAAACCGGATCCGGTCGGCCACGCCGTTCAAGACGGCATTTTCATGGGCGATGCGCACCGCGTTGGGATCATTATCCAACGCCACCAGATTGCGGTAGCCCAGTTTAGCGGCGGCGATGGTCAGGATTCCCGAGCCGCACCCGATATCCGCGAGCGTGGCTCCTGGGTGAGTGACAGACAGCCGGTCCATCAGTTGTAGGCAACCACGGGTTGTGCCGTGCTGGCCGGTGCCGAAACTCATGCCGGGATCAATTTCCACGATGATGTCGCCGGGGCCTGCGGCACAGGTTTCCCAGGACGGCTTGATCCAGATCCGTTCTGAAATCTTTTCGGCGTGGAAGAATTTCTTCCAGGTTTCCGCCCAATCCTCAACGGGCAGTTCCCGCACGAAACCGGTCAGGGAGTCATCGTTCCGGTTAGGCGCGAGGAAAGCGGTCACAGCTTGGAGGCGGTGCTCCGCCTCGGCTTTTGTTGCGCAGTAATATTCGATGATGGCCAGATCCCGGTCGGCGTCGAACCACGAGGTGCATTGATCATCCCCGCCCTCGACGGAATGCTCGTCATGGAGTTCGGCAAGCCGGGTGGTGGTTTCCAGCCGGGCGACATGGAGCAGGGGCAGTTTGGAGGGGGAGGGAATCATAAATGACAGAATTTAGAATTTAGAATCCAGAATCCAGAATAATATCGGAGTAAGGCTTTGGTGGCATTCATTCTCACTCCTGGATTCTGGATTCTGGATTCTTCTTGTGGCTGAACTTCGAGCGGTCATAAGATTTTGACTGGGCGGCACCTTCGGCGCCAAGAACTGCGCGAGTTTCATGAACACGGGCCAGAACGGCGTCAGCGGTCCTGAAATGGCATTTGGCCGTTTCCAGCAGCACTTTAGGCGAGTGTTTTCTGATCAGTTCCACGGCGGCGACCTGAACCATGTCGGAGGCCCCTTTTGGAAGTTTCACGCCGTATTGCTCGCCGAGCCGTTGAATCCCAAGTACAAAGGCTTCACGCGCCAAGATGGAGGCGGCGGCCACGGCCAAATCCGCTTCCGCACGATGCATCTGAACCAACTCGATTTTCTTGCCCTTATTCATCAAGGCGCGCTCAACTTGCTGCTTGCTTCCGAACTGGTCGGAGATGGCACGCGGGCAGGTGGGAACCTTCTCAAGCATGTTCTCAATGGCGCGGGCATGGCCCCAGGCGAGCATGGCGTTTACGCTCCGCATCTTGGCATAGAGTTGATTGTATTTACCCGGCCCGATCTGGATCAGGGTGAAACGATCCCCAAGCAATTTGCGGATTTCGCGGGCCAGTTCCAGAATGCGTTTGTCGGTCGAAATTTTCTTGCTGTCCTTCACGCCCAACTCGCGCATCTTTTCAATGATGGGCTTGTCGGTGTAGGCGCTGGCGATCACCATGGGGCCGAAGAAATCGCCTTTTCCGCTCTCATCCACGCCGATATGCGGGGCCAGGGCCTCGGGGTTGAGGACATCTTCATAGCCCACCTGGGCTGACATCAGCACGAGGGGTTCCAGGGTAAACGTGACAAAATCCTGGGCGCCTTTGCCCTGCACCACGGCCTTGCCGGACTGGTAGAGAACCACCCGGAAGTGATCGCCATCGGCGGCGATGATGGAATAGGGGACGGTCGCCAGTTTGTAATTACCCCCCTCCACGAGCATAATGAGGGCGGCTTGCTGGGTCTCAGACAACTCGAATGTGAATGAATTCCGCTGTTCCATAAACATTCACGTATATCATAGAAACAACGACAGGCAAAAGGAATTTGAAGGTAAAACCAGACCCGTAAAACCAGACCCATGGCAGAATGGCGGGCTTTTCCCTGAGCAGTCCGTCAAATAATAACCGGATGCCGAGGCCGGCGTCCTTCCCAGTTTCAAATCCCGTATTTCAT
Organism: bacterium; assembly: GCA_037132275.1. Taxonomy (GTDB): domain Bacteria; phylum Verrucomicrobiota; class Kiritimatiellia; order CAIKKV01; family CAITUY01; genus JAABPW01. The sequence goes on along the minus strand of JBAXPK010000026.1, from coordinate 7,531 downwards.
CTGGTTTAAGTCCGGCTTCCCCCGAGACCGATACGGGCAAATTGTCGATAAAGGTTGGCGTACACCCCTCCTTTGATCAGGAGTTCGGTGTGGGTGCCGTGTTCAACGATCCGTCCGCGATCCATGACCAAAACCTGATCGGCATAGCGAACGGTGCTCAACCGATGGGCGACCACAAAACAGGTGCGCCCCTTCATTAGCTGGGCGAGCGCCTTTTGAATGCGAACCTCTGTGACGGTATCCACGGAACTTGTGGCTTCGTCCAGAATCAAAATACGGGGATCAGCCAGAAGGGCGCGGACAAAGCAGACGAGTTGGCGTTGGCCCAGCGATAGCCCGGCACCATGCTCCCCAACATGAGTGTATAATCCCTGCGGCAGGGACTCCACCATATCGAGGCAGTCGAGTTGACGCGCGGCCTCAGTCACCTCGGTGTCCGAAGCCGTGGGACGGCCGACCCGGATATTCTCCATAACCGTGCCCGTGAACAGGATGTTTTGCTGCTGGATGATCGCCATGTGCCGGTGAAGATAATCGCTCTTGATGTCCAGAATGGAGACGCCGTCAATCAGCAACTTCCCGGCGTCAGGAAGATAAAATTTGGCAATCAGGTTGATGATGGAAGTTTTGCCACTGCCCGTATGGCCCACGAGCGCAATAGTCTGGCCCGGTTCGGCCACAAAGTTGATGTCATGCAAGACCGGCCGGGCCGGGTCGTAACCGAAGGAGAGTTGGCGGCATTCCACCCGGCCATTGAGGGCAGGAAGGTCGCGGGAGTAAGGGGTGTCTTCCCAGTCGGGTTGCTGGTCTAAAAGCCGAAAAACGCGTTCGGCGCCCGCCATGGCCATCAGGGCCTGGTTGTAAAGCGTTCCCACCGATTGGAGACCGCTAAAGAAGACCGTCGATAGAAAAAAGAACTGAATCAGAATACCCACATTCAGCGAATGGGAAACGTTGAGGGTCAGCATTCCTCCCGCCAGAATCAGGCAGGCGGTGACCAGTTGGGAACTGAGTTCAAGCAGGGGTAGAAATACAGCCGAGGTACGCGCGGCATTCAAGGTGTACCGGGAATGGTCGGCGGACAGTTGTTGAAAGATATCGGCGTTCACCGACTGCCGGGCAAATCCTTGCGTCACGCGGATCCCCGTCACCGACTCAGCCAGGGTGACGGTGATGCGGCTGAAACTCTCCTGCATGGCGCGTGCGGCCTCACTCATCCGCTCCCTGAAACGGTGGCTGAGCCCCCAAATGAAAGGCGCCATACTGATGACCACGAGAAACAGCCTATAGTCAATCCAAAGCATGAGAATGCCGGAAACCAGCGTTTGTCCGCCTTGCACACAGCCGACAAAGAAAACGTCCTGCACCCCGGAGCGCACGGCCTCAACATCGGAGGTCATGCGACTGATGATGCGGCCGAGGGGAACCCGGTTGAAAAAACTTATAGGCATCGTGAGCAGGTGCCGGAAGAGTTGGAGGCGTATGTCATGAATCACCCGTTCCCCGAGTGTCTGTCCCATATGGATGCGATACGCAAACATAACTTGTGTAAACACGGCCAGGCCGGCAAACCCGATGCAACCGAAAAGGGTGCCCCGCATACTGTCATGGCTGATCGGGCCATTGATGATCGCGCCAATCGCCCAGGCAAGCAACGGCAGTTGGATGGCGCGCACAATCACGAACAGTGTCAGCCAGTTGCGCAGCGTCGGGTAGATTCGGGTGTAATGGAAGAGGCGGCGGATGATTTTGACATCCAGGGGGCGGAACTTTGGCTCATCCTGTGGCTGGGATCGAATGGGGGGAATGGCTAGGTTTCCGGATGGAGGCTTGTTCATGGCGCCTCCTGACCCGGATCCGCAGGGTTTCCCATGAGGCGCTGGGATTCTACGTCTACCTCTTGGATCGCCGCAAGACGCTGATAGGCACCCTTGCTTTTCATCAGGGACTCATGGGTACCCATTTGGACGATACGGCCCCGATCCAATACCATGATCAGGTCGGCCCGCCTGAGGGTGCTCAACCGGTGTGCCACCACAAAGGTCGTCCGCCCCCGCATGGCGTGGTTCATGGCCTCCATGATCTCATGCTCGGTTTTTGGGTCAATGGCGGCGGTGGGATCATCCAGAATCAGGATGGTCGGATTTAGCAGGAGTGCCCGTGCAATAGCCAGGCGCTGTCGCTGGCCGCCCGAAAGATTGGAACCGCCTTCGCCCAGAATGGTATTGTAGCCTTTTGGGAGGCTGCAAATAAAATCATGTGCCTGGGCAATCTTTGCGGCATGCTCAATCTGGTCCTGCGTCGCCGCAGGATCGCCAAAGGCAATATTGGAGGCGACCGACGTGCTGAAGAGGAAACTTTCCTGAAACACGATGCCCACATTGCGACGCAAATCATTCAGGTCCAGTTGCCGCACATCCATGCCATCGAGAAGCACCCGCCCCTTCTGGGCATCATAGAAGCGCGGAATTAGGCTTAACAGCGTGCTCTTGCCGGATGCCGTGGCCCCCGCGATGGCAATACATTGGCCCGCGCCAGCCTCAAACGTGATGTCGCGCAGAATCGGGGCATCCGGTTCATATCCAAATCCCACATGGTCAAACGCCACTGCGCCACGCAGGTGGGGCACTCGCAGGGCTGACGGCAAATTTCGAATCTCGATAGGGGCATCCAAAACCTCGAACACGCGTTGCGCGGCAGTCAGACTTTCCTGAATGCTATTGGCGATAGTCCCGATATTGGCCACCTGATTCGAGAATTGTTGCAGGAGCCCGGCAAACACCACCAGGCCTGCCCCGAGCGGCAATTGGCCATGAATGACGAGATAGCCCCCATATCCCAGAAGAATCATCAGATTAACCTGGGTCAGAAAATTGATGGCCGGTGAAAAAAAACTGACTTGATTGATCAGGGCATACTTCTGGTCACGGACCGCGCGGTTGGCAACAGCAAAACGCTCGATAATCTCGGGTTCCCGTGCGAAGCCTTTGATCACAGGGATTCCTTGTATCATTTCTGACAGGGTCAATGTCAGGTTGTCTGCCAATTCGCGGTTTTTCCGATAGAGAGGACGGACGCGCCGGGTAAAGATGAGGGTTGCCATCCATAGAAGCGGAGTGGTGCAAAGACAAAACAGCGTGAGCCGGAGATGGATGCTGAGCATGTAGACCAGATAGAAGGCAAGCGAGAGGATCATGATCAAACCCTGAATGATGACGCCATCGATGAAAAGACGGGTAGACTGAACATCGCCGGTTACTCGGTTGATGATGGATCCGCTCGCCGTTTCATCGAAAAAACGGAAGCTCATGCTTTGAAGTTTGGCATAGACCTTGGATCGCAGGTTGACGACCACATGGCGTTGCAAGAGTTCCGCCAGTTGAATGGAATAGATGGAACTCAGTAAGGCCCGGATAAGCGCCAGCAGAACAATGGCGCCGGCGATCGCCATAACGACGGTCATGGGCGCCCAGGTGGTCGGAGGGACGAGATGAAAAGGCCAATGGGGTGGAGTGGCCGAGGATTGGATGGTGTGGCGGATAAAATCAATGCCCAACCCGGTCAGCCCAAATCCGCCCAAGGTGAGGGCCAATAACGCCATTTGGAGCGCCAGAACCCTGACGCAGCCGGCACGGTATTGCCAGGTCAAGCGCAGAAGGCGTTCAATCAACCTCCCGTTTGATAAATCGGTGCTAGGTGCATTAGGGGTTTTGGGTTCCATGGGTTATCCCGGAAACGGTTTACTCGAAGGTGGGAAAAAGTGTTCTGATGGCATACTTGAAAGTCGCTTTCATGGGGGAAGAAGCTGCCAGAACGTAACTTGCAACGCAACCACAATGAACCCCTCCCTGGGCCATCAGAAGAAAAGTTTGATGGCGCCAAGGGCGGCAAAGAGTTGAACTAGGCGTTCAAAAACGATCCGGGGAATATGGCGGGCAAATCGAATCCCAACCCAGGCGCCGAACGCGATGAATGGAACCAGCATGGCATTGAAGGTTAACGAGGTCAGGGTGATCAGGCCCAATTGGGCGCTGAACGGAACCTTGAAGGTATTGACCAGCAGGAAGTACCAGGCGCTGGTTCCCAGAAATGCAGCGGGCGGCAGTCGCATCGCCAGCAGATAGATGATCATGACGGGGCCGGCAGCATTGGCCATCATGGTGGTAAAGCCCGCCAGAAGGCCGATGATGGCCGCCACCCAGTGGCTGTGTGGAATGCGGCTTTCGGGATCAGCCATCCGTTGTCTCCACAGGTTCAGCGCCAGCATGACCAGCACGATTCCTCCGATAATCGGGCGAATCTGGGCATCCGTCAGCCGATCCAGTGACAGCCATCCTCCGAAAATCCCCAGCACAGTCCAGGGGAAAAGGCGCAGCAACCGGGGCCACTCGGCGTGACGGCGGTAATACAGGACCCCGATGACATCGCCTACGATCAGCATGGGCAGGATGAAGCCGGTGGAGGTTTTGGCCGGGATGACCGCCGCCACCATCGGAATCGCGAGAATGCCCAAGCCGGGGAGCCCGCTTTTTGAAAGACCGATAATCACGGCGGCCAGCGCCATAACAGCCCATTGGAACCAAGATAGTTCGTTCATCGGGCGCACGTTATACGGGAACCATAGGGAGACATCAAGCCCTCACGTCGCCACATTAGGCATTTGAAATCTGTTATGGCTCGATCCGCCTTCATGGCTTCATTGAGCCGAATGCGCATGACTGAAGTCATCCCTTCAAGTCCATTCGCAGTAAGAAGTTCCATTATTTCGGTCATTGCGCTACTATTTTTTACATGGGTCATCACGACGTCTCCTTATGTTTTGCTGGACACTTTCATAGAGTGATGGTGGGCGTCGGTATTCTTGCGGCGGCGCTTGTCACCCGTGACGCTACGGCCGCGAACGCCTGGTTTGAGAGGCAGCCTTATCTGCAGTGGGATTCGGAAACATCGAGAATCGTATTTGCCGGACCCCATGACACGAGCCGGACGTGGCGGGTGCGCCTGCAATCGGCACTGTCTGGGCCCGACGTTAACGGTGTGGTAGTGAACATGCAAACCGACGGGGAAAGCGGCTTGATGAAAGCCACGCTTGGAAACTTGGAACCAAATCGAAAATATCGCTACCGGGTTGAAACAGATAAAGAAGTGGATTCATGGTCGTCATTCGTCATGCCGCCCCTGGCGGGAGACAAGACGGCCTTCAGGTTTGTCGCCTATGGGGATACGCGTACGCTCACAACAGCGCATGCGCAGGTTGCCGAAGCTATTGCCAGGGAGCCGGATCTGGCGTTCATCCTGCATGTGGGCGACTTGACTGAAAACGGAAATGAAAAGGAGTGTTGGGAACGCGAATTCTTCACCCCTGCCGCCGGCATGCTGCGATCTGCCATGCTTTTGCCATGTCTGGGGAATCATGACGAGCACAGCCAATTCTATTTCAACAATTTCAACCTGCCGCGAAACCCCGGCAACGAAGCCTACTATTCCCTGGATTTCGGCAAGGTTCACCTGATTGTGATTGATCAATTCCAAGACTACGATGGACAGAGTGTGCAGGGGCGCTGGATTGCGAAAGACCTGGCGGGGGTCCCGCCTGACCGCTGGAAAGTCGCGCATTTTCATAAGCCGCCTTTCGCGTCTTATGAAAGTGACGGGGATGGCGTCAATATGAAGGTGGCGGAATGGTTATGCCCGGTTTTCGAGAAATACGGAGTTGATGTCATTTTCGCCGGTCATAATCATTGCTATCTGAGGACCTGTCCGATCGGAACTGTGGGCAGGAAGTCGCCGGTTTACGTGATCACCGGGGGCGGTGGGGCACCCTTAGACAACCCTTACCAGGGAGCCATTGTAAAATCCAGTTATAAGGGACTTCAATATTGTCTCGTTACGGTTACGCCAGATCAGTTCACCATTACCGCAAAAGATTCTGGCGGCAAGGTTATTGATCAGTTCACTCTGAGAAAAAACGAAATTCCAACCAATTCCCAGGATAGACAGGCCATTGTGGCGAGTGCGCTTAAGGGATGGAACGGTCGATGAAGGGCCTTTCATGGCTTTTTCCGACCAAATCTTCATCATCGGCTTGTTAACTTGTTGCCTGTTCCTGACTGTATCCCTTGGTGCGCTATCCCTGCGTATGAATTCTTTCTACTGGAGAAAAGAATGGCAGGATTGTAACGTTCCGACATGGGAAGTGAGAACCATAACATTATTAAGCTGGATGTGGAGCAGGAGTATCCGGATTACCTGAGGGACGAATCTCGGCATGTAGGGCATGCCCACGGGTTGTGTTTCGCCCTAACCACGGATGATATACGCACGGCGCTAGTGTCCGGGCACAAGGAGGTTGCCATCACTACCCAGGGAGCACGAACGGGGATTGCCGGAGGTGCGGTGCCGGAGGGCGGCACGATTTTAAATCTGAGCCGGATGGCGCGGATAATGGGACTCCGGTATGATCCGCACCGGAATGAGTTTTACCTGACGGTGCAGCCGGGTGTGATTTTGGCCAACCTGAGGGTCCTCCTGAAGTCTCTCGCCTTCGACACCACGGGGTGGAGCCCGGATTCCCTGGCGGCCTTGGAGCGGTTTCGCCTCAATCCTCATTATTTCTTTCCCCCTGATCCCACCGAGACTTCGGCTTCCATCGGCGGGATGGTGGCGTGTAATGCGTCGGGGGCCTGCACCTTCAGGTACGGGGCAACGCGGTGCTATGTTGAGGCGTTGGAAGTGCTACTGGCGGATGGCGCGCTTCTCTCCCTGCGGCGTGGGCGGGATAAGGCTGATGGCCGGACATTCGCCTTCACGACAGGCACGGGACGGGTGATCGCGGGGTCGTTGCCTGATTATGTCATGCCGACGGTCAAAAATGCGGCGGGATATTTTGCGCAGGACAACATGGATCTTCTCGACCTTTTCGTGGGGTCCGAGGGGACACTGGGGATATTCACGGCCATTGAACTCAGACTGATTCCGGTCCCGCCATGCCGATGCGGGGTCATGACATTCTTTCCCTCGGAAGCTTCCTCCATCCGCTTTGTCGAAGTCGTCAGGACTTTGCCCATTAAAGACCAGCCTGTGGCCATCGAGTATTTTGATAGTCACTCCCTGGATTTGCTCCGCACGCAAAAGCGGACGAATGCCGCCTTTTCGCGGCTGCCTGATCTCCCGCCCGAATTATTTGATGCGGTCTATGTGGAGTATCATGGTGACGAAGTGTCGCAGGAAAGGGTGATCGAGGCGCTTCCTTTACAAATCTGCGCGGCAGGCGGACTGGAACAGGCCTCGTGGATGGCGGACTCAGATAGGGAATTGGAACGGCTTAAGGCGTTTCGTCATGCCGTTCCCGAAGCGGTTAATCTCGTTATTGACGAGAGACGCCATTCCGAGCCGGGTGTGACAAAACTGGGAACCGACATGGCGGTACCTGACGCTCGCCTTGCCGACGTTATGGCGATGTACGGGGCCGGATTGCGGGAAGCTGGATTGGAGTATGTGGTGTTCGGACATATTGGAAACAATCATCTCC
>JBAXPK010000025.1:0-40376 GCA_037132275.1 bacterium | reverse complement strand
TTCACCACTTCATTCACGCCTGTCGTATCAGCGCACTGTTGGGACAGGCTCTAAGCTATATTTACGGAACCGATTATATTGTAAGAGGCTCTGCGAGAATGAATTGCCGTGGCGAAGCCACGGACTGGCCACGCTGACCCCTGGGGCGCGTGGTGCATCTGGGGCTGAAGACCTCGCCGAAACCTTCGACTCTCGCCTACGCCAACGAGCTTTGTCATGTCTGGCTTGGCGCGCTACTGGCCCGGTTCCACCCAGCGTTCACCCCGTCGCCCTTTGTGCGACGGCTACAGAAGAGGGGAGCGTGCGTTCTTTTTTTTTGTTCGCACCATCGCCCTGCGGGTCTGTTCCGCTGGTGTAGTAGCGCCGCGACTATGACGCGGCGTGGTGGGAAGGAGCCGCTGCGGACGTAGCCGCAGCGGTACAGGGGACAGAACAGTATTGCACACAAGACGGAGTGGCCTGCTTGCCCTGAGCGACGACGAAAGGTTTATTTCCCCAGTTTTGACCGGCCGCCTTTTTCATGTACCACTTCACGGGCGAGTTGATGTGCGTGGCAGGATGATCGAGACGGAAGTCCCCTTGCTCGGCTGGCTGACGACTTCAAAGCATCCTCCAAATGATTCCGCTCGCTCCTGGATTCTGAAGAGGCCGAAATGGCTCCCATCCTCGTTGCTTTGTTCCGGGTTGAAACCAACACCCGTATCTTTGACCTGAATCCTAACCCTCCCTTTCGCCATTGAACCCAGTCTCAACTCAGCCGTCTTCACCTTGGCGTGTTTGACCACATTCAATAACAGCTCCCGAGCCGCCTCGAAGGCGAACATTTTTAACTCGCCCGAAATCACGGGAACACGTTTGTCGATTCTGACGGTGACAGACAATCCCATCTTCTCCTTCACGTCAGTCGCCAGCCATTCAATCGCATCTCGGACTCCCAGATGACTCAGAACCGGCGGATGTAAGTCGGTGGTTAATATCCGTGTCATCCGAATGGCGTCATCGAATTCATTTACCAACCGATCCGCCGAATCGATCATGGCGGGCGTCGAACATCCTTCCTTCAGGTGATAGGCACGGAATTTCATCCCGCAGAGATGCTGCTGAAGCTGCTCATGCAGAATGTCGGCAATCCGACGGCGTTCGTCGTGTGCAGCCTTCGTCAGTTGATCAGTCAGTTGCCTGAGTCTAGCCGTGCGCTCTTTGACCTTCTGCTCGAGTTGTTCATTTGCCTTCTGAAGCGATGTCTCCAGGCGTTTGCGTTCGGTGATGTCTACAGCGGCACAGGTAATCCCGATGATCTTGCCCTGTTCATCCCGTAGTGGCTCGATGGTCACATCAAACACGGTCTCGCCAATAGGCAGGTGGAGGGTGATCTCGCCACGATGCCGCGCACCTGTCTTCATGACCATCCGCTTGATCCGCATGAGACCCTTGGCATCATGGGTGTTTACGACATCGCTTTCTCGCTTGCCCAGAACGTTCTCGATTTTGAAACAGGGAGATGGATTATGAATCCATGTATAACGCAGTTCCCGATCCTGACTGAACACCACCGTCGGTGAGCCAGCCAGTGCAACTCGAAAACGCTCGTTGCAGACCCGCAGGGCATCTTCCTGATTCTTTCGTTCGGTTATATCCACGATTTGTGCCATCGTGCAGTGTGCCTTGTGCCTGCCGTCGCCGATCACGAACATGCTTACTTCGCCCCACACCACCTTCCCGCTCTTGTGTCGATAACGCTTCTCGAAGGGCTTGGTGGGCTTTTTGGTTGAACGAAATCTGCGAATGAGTTCTACGCTGGTCGCCCAATCGTCCGGATCGGTAACATCTCGAACCGTCTTGCCGAGCAGTTCTTGCTTTGAATACCCAAGGAACCGACAGAAGGCGGAGTTGACCCGAACAAAGGATGTTTCGTCTGCGGTGACCGCCAAGCCGATGGGAGCACACTCGAACAGTTGGTCTCCCAATAATCCCGTGGTGCCCTTAAGCATAGAAGTCTTCATAAGCAATCCTTTCCGACGGCTTAAAAGTTACCCGTCATGGCGGCTATCCACGCCGTTTGCTTCTACCGACACTATACTGTCGGGCAGGTGGGCCGTCCAACCCATTTTACGGGCATTATTTATCGACTCAGACTGGTTGTCTGCCCATGCGGGGGCAGGTGTTCTGAAGGCTGACTATTGTCGGGGCTGGCTCATCCGGTCCGGGCCTGAGTCTTGCTCGCGAAGTCGCACGGGCACATGGCGGTGAGTTGATTCTGGAACGAAGTGAGGAGCACATGACAACGTTTGCGTTGACACTCCCCTTGGGCGCTGCCAATGTAGCCAGCTAACCGAGCCGCAGTCATTGAAATGGAGCATCTGATGAGAATCCCAGCCGCATCGAGAGTCGTGATTCTGCTGGCTGGCTTGGCGTTCGTAATGGGTGGAGGTGTTGCCATGGGTATCGAAGAGGCCGCGTATGTCGTTGAGAAGCAAGACGGCGTCTTTGAGGTGCGCCAATACGCGCCGCAGGTCGTCGCCGAGATCAGCGTGGACGGAACGATGGAAGAAGCTGGCAACAAGGCGTTTCGCCCACTGTTCAACTACATCTCAGGCGCGAACCGTGCACAGGGAAAGATCGCCATGACCGCGCCTGTTGGACAGCAAGCCGAGGGGCAGAAGCTCGCGATGACGGCTCCTGTCGGGCAAGAGGCCGTCAGCAACCAATGGGTCGTCACATTCACAATGCCGACCCAGTTTACATTGGCAACGCTTCCGGCACCGACGGACGGGAAGGTCCGTCTGCGCGCCATCCCGACGCGGCGCATGGCGGCGGTGTGCTACTCGGGCACTTGGAGTCAAAAGAGGTATGAACGCAACCTCGCCCGGCTGCGGGATTGGATGAAGACGAGCGGTCTAATCGCTGCCGGTGAACCGGTATGGGCAAGGTACAATCCTCCCTTTACGCCGTGGTTCTTGCGCCGAAATGAGATTCTCGTTCCGACGGAACCGGCGAAGTAAGCGCAAACGATAGTTGGCCGCTCAGCGAGAGGGTGGCGTGATTGCAGGGCGGGGCATAATGACCGCCTTGTGCCTATTTAGCCCTTCCTTAATTTGGCGATGAACATCCCATTACAGGGGCCGTTCCAGGGCATAACCTGGAGTTGGCCGCTGCAGGAGACTTGATTCAACGGGTTGATGAAGGGGTCCAATTGAAATCCCTGCGTCGTCTCAAGGAAGCGCCGGATGATGGATTCATCTTCCAGGGGAGTCAGCGTGCAGGTGGCGTAGACCAGGATGCCGTTTGGTTTTAATTGTCTGGCGCATGCACTGAGAAGTTGAGATTGGATTGCGGCCAGTTCGGCGACCCGTTCTTCGGTGATGCGCCAACGGGCGTCGGGGTTTCGATGCCAAGTGCCGATACCCGAACAGGGCGCATCGAGAAGAATGCCGTCAAATAAACCTTCCGGCGGTGAGTCGTTAAGCCCATCCCACACCGCTGTTGTGACCGTTCTGATTCCCGTTTCCCCGAGGCGTCGTTCCAAGCCCTCAAGAATGGTCGGACGAATATCGGTCGCCAGGATTGAGGCAGATGGCCCGGCCAGTGAGGCTAAATGCAGGGTCTTGCCCCCGGATCCGGCGCAGGCATCCCACCAGCGTTGGCCGGACTGGGGCTGGCAGACCAGGGTTGTGACCTGTGACGCCAAGTCCTGGATATCGATCCGATCCCGTATGGCGCGGGGAAGGGCGCGGAGATTGATTCCCCGGGTAACGGCGATGGCGGAAAGCACGGCAGGATGCGCAGTCGGTTCAGCGTTAAGTTCCCGTAGCGACGTCATGATGGCATCGCGCTCTTCTGGCCGCACTCTCAACCAGGTAGGCGGTGATGTTTGAAATGCGGCGATCAGGCGATTATCCGGCATATTCAGTACCGGCAGCGCCCACGCGGGAACCAGTTGGGAGCATTCCAGGGAATGGCCGGTTATTTGCCGGAGCGTTTCGGCTTTTTCCGCTAAGTTCATCGCGCCCATCGGGATCAGTACGGTGTCTGTAATGCCTGCCGCACCGGCCAGTTTAGCCATGGCGGGATGCAGCTCCGTGGAGTCAAGGAGATGGGAAAAAACGCTGGCGGCTTTGAGTTCGGGGGCGATGATGTCGAGCCAGCCCTTCCATCGGAAAAAGGAAAAGACGGTGCCGGAGAACAGCCGCCGGTCACGGGAGCCGAACTCGGAATGGTCGCGATAGAAGCGCGACAGGAGCGAGTCCAGCGGTTGTCCCGCCTGAACGGCAGTCAGGGCCTGGTTGAGAAGGTCAATCACCACCTCGGCCTGTCTCTCATAAATGCGCTCTGAGCGTAAAGGATTCATAAAATTATCATCCGAGTCGGGCGAGGAAGAGGCCGGTGTAAAGAAAGCCCATCCGGAACTGCTCCACAGAATACGATTCGTTCGGGGCATGAATGTTGTCGGCTTCGCTGCCGAACCCCACCAGGATGGCTTCGCCACCGGCGATTTCCGGCAGGTATGACAAGATGGGCACCGACGCGCCTTCCCAGAGAAAGGCGGTTGGCTGTTCGGAAAGTTCGCCCAGAACCTTCCGCGCCACCTGAATAGCCGGGGCCGAAAGATTACCCCGGTAGGCTGGCCCGCCAGCGCCCTGTTCCGTGATTTCCAGCTTTAGTCCGGCGGGGAGATGTTTTCTGAGATGATCGCCAATCAGTTTCAGGATGCGTTCCGATGACTGGCCGGGAACCAGACGCGCCGACAGCTTGGCCATGGCGGCGGCGGGAATAATCGTTTTGCTGCCCGGTCCGCCATAGCCGGAGTGGATTCCGTTGATATCAATGGCCGGACGGAACCCTGTCCGTTCCACGGGTGTGAAGTTTGGCTCGCCCGCCACCGGGGGAACTCCCGTGACGGATTGATACCAAGCCGGATCCAGTTCGTTGGCATTGGCGAGGCGACGTTCATCGTCGGTAGTTGCACGAATCCCGTCATAAAACCCTTCGACCGCCACACGCCCGTCGGCGGAATGAAGTGAGGCGATTAGTTTACATAGTCCTATGGCGGGGTTCGGCGCCCGACCGCCATGAACCCCGGAATGCAGGTCATGGCCCGGCCCCGACACCACTGCGGTCATATGAACGATGCCGCGGAGTCCCATGGTGATGGTGGGCGCGCCCGAACTGACGGCGCTGGTGTCGGCGGCCATGACCAGGTCTGCCTTGAGCGCGGCTCGCTCTTGTTGAAGCACCTTGATGACCTGCATCTGGCCGGTCTCTTCGTCACCCTCAATCAAGATTTTGACGGTGCCATTCAAGGCGTCATTCCGGATCAAGGTTTCAATGGCTTTGAGCGCGGCGAAGACTTGCCCTTTGTTGTCCTGGGCACCTCGGGCATAGACCCGGCCCTTGATGAGGGTGGGTTCAAAGGGTGGGGTTTTCCAAAGTTCCACCGGGTCCTCGGGTTGGACATCGTAGTGCCCATAGAAGAGAACCGTCGGGAAGCCGGGCTTTCCAGCACGCTCGGCGAAGACGAGCGGGTGGGATCCCGTGGGGATCAGCCGTGTTTTAAAACCCATGCCGGATAAATGGGCGCTCAGCCAGTCGGCGCAGCGGGCACAGTCCGGGATGTGCTTCTCCGCGATGCTGACGCTTGGGAAACGGAGAAATTCCATCCATTCGTCGATAAAGCGGCCGGAGTGGGTGGCGAAAAAGGCCTCAAGTTGGGCTTTATTCATGGAACGTGTTTGCGGGTTAGAGCAAGTTAGCGGCGATGGCGGCCAGGGTGCTCCGCTCGCTTTTAGTGAGGGTCACATGACCGTGAATGGCTTGGGTTTTCATCCGTTCCACGGCATAGGCCAGACCGTTGCTGCTGGCATCCAGGTAGGGGTTGTCAATCTGGTAGGGGTCGCCGGTCAGGATCATTTTGGTTCCCTCGCCTGCACGGCTGATAATGGTTTTAATCTCATGCGGGGTCAGGTTCTGGGCTTCGTCCACAATGACGAACTGGCGGGGTATGGAACGCCCGCGGATGTAGGTGAGCGCCTCGAGTTCGATGATTTCGTCCCGCATCAGCTTGTCAATGCGATCCCGAACGGTGTTCTTGTGCTGTTCATTGGCGCCGGTCTTGAGCATCAGGTAGGTGAGGTTGTCGAAAATGGGCATCATCCAGTTGGCCAGTTTCTCCTCCTTATGGCCGGGTAGATACCCGATATCCTTGCCGAACGGCATGATGGGGCGTGTGACCAGGATGCGGTCGTAGCGTTTCTGGTTGAGGGTCTTTTCCAATCCTGCGGCGAGGGCCAGCAGGGTTTTGCCGGTTCCCGCCTTTCCGACCAGCGTGACCAGGTGAATCGAGTCATCCATCAGGAGTTCCAGCGCCATACGCTGTTCGCGGCTGCGGGGTTTGATGTGGTAGACACTTTCGATTCTCGAGTTCATGGGAACTATCGTGCCGTTTCCACCGGCGCGGCCCAACGCGGTCAGGTGCTCACTACCCTCGGAGATCAAATTGACGAACTCGTTCGGGAGGAGATCAAGACCGGGAATTTCCACGCTATGGTTGGCGTAGAATTCATCAATCACTTGCGGTTTCACGGTGACTTCGCGATAGCCCGAGAACAACTCCTCGAAGTTAATCTTTTCCTTCTCAAAGTCCATTACCTCGATACCGAGTGCATCGGCCTTGATGCGGGCATTGATGTCCTTGGATACAAAAAACACCCGTTCGCCCTGCTTATGAAGCCAGTAGGCCACGCGGATGATCTTGTTGTCGGGGATTTCCTCCTCCAAGCCGGAGTCCCGGACGGGGCTGGGACCGACTATGATTTTCAGGATGCCGCCATTCTCCATGCGGACGCCTTCGCCCAACCGTCCGCGTTCACGAAGGGCGTCGAGACGCCGGATGACGCCGCGGGCATTGCGCCCCAGTTCATTGGTTTCCTTTTTGAATTTATCGAGTTCCTCGATCACGGGCATGGGCAGGACGACCGTGTTGTCGGCAAAGGATTCGATACAGGTGTGGTTGTGCAGCAGAACGTTGGTGTCCAGGACAAATGTTTTATTGCTCATTATTGACGCGATATCTCCTTTATAGGGTCAAACACTATTGGGATGGCATTGTCCCGATGAAGGCCAGCTTTGGCAAGCAATTCCGGTTCATGAAGTGACAAGAGGCCGTGGATGTGGTTTAACAGTGCCAACTTGGAGGCAGGGTGTGGCGATGAAAATAATCCTGATCGGTGTGGTGTTATTGGCGCAATTGACGGGCATGGTGTGCGGGGCAGGAGTGCCGCCCCGGACCATTGTGACGACGGTTTATCCCCTCCGGCTTGCCCTGCTTAATATTGCCGGCGGGGTGGACGGGGTGAGTGTGGTTCCGCTTGCCGATTCGGTGACCGGCTGCCTGCATGATTATCAGTTGACCACCCGGGATATGGCGACGCTTTCAACGGCGGATCTGCTGGTGGTGAACGGGGCGGGCATGGAATCATTTTTGGATGCCGCCATCCTGCGTCGCCCCGGCTTGAGGGTGATTAATGCGAGCGAGGGGATTGAGCTGCTGGTTGTGCACGGGGATACCAATGCCCATGTCTGGGTTAGTCCGGCACGGTATATCCGGCAGGTCAAGACGATCACCGAAGGGCTTGCCCAGTGGGATTCCGGCCATGCCGATGCCTATCGGGCGAATGCGGCACGGTATATCGACCGCCTGGAGTCCTTAAAGGCGAAACTGGATCTTCAGATGAGTGGGATAACGAAGCGCGACATCATTACCTTTCATGAAGCCTTTCCCTATTTTGCGGATGACTTCAAACTCAAGGTGGTGGCGGTCATTGAGCGGGAACCCGGCTCGGAGCCCTCGGCATCGGAAATGGCGTCCCTGATCCGGCTGATCCGGGGCAGCGGGGTGAAGGCGTTGTTTGTCGAGCCCCAGTATCCGGCCAAGGTGGCAGCGGCCATTGAGCGGGAAACCGGCGCGGGAATTTACACGCTTGATCCGGTGGTGTCCGGGCCGGTGTCCACGAATGCTTACATCGACATTATGGAGAGGAACCTCGCCGAACTCGTGCGTGCACTCCGGTGAGCAGGAGGTGCCCCCATTACGGAGGTGTTGAGTTTCAGCTTGGCTAATAAGGGAAAAGGGATAATCTTCCCCCTTCGTGACGCGGGTTGAATATAACGGAAGCGGCGACGTTACCCAATAGACGTAGTGCGAGTATAGACAATGGGTTTTCTGCTCGATCATCTTGACTTTATATATCTGGTTTACGGGTTGGCCTTCTTTCTGCTTGCCCTGACGACGTATACCATGGAGCGGCAGCGGGGAAGTGGAACCCATTGGCGCTATTTGTGCCTCTTTGGAATTACCCATGGCGTGAACGAATGGCTGGATATGCTGGTTCCGGCCCTGGGGAATCCCCTTTGGTTGAATGTTTTCCGCGGAAGTGTATTGATCCTTTCTTTCTTTTTTCTATTTGAATTCGGGCGACGAAGCATTGTGTGGGGACGGCGATGGAAGGCAGGAGCGTGGATATATTGTCCGGGTCTGCTGGTTTTGATGGCCTGGACGATGATAGCGCCGCAGGATTTTAATTCCCTGGTACGTCTCACGTTCGGTTTCCCTGCCGGGATTCTTACGGCTCTGGCGTTATGGCAGAGCGGAGTGCCCCGGAACGGTAGTGGGCTGTTTCCGCGCGTGACGGCTTCACTGGGCATGGTCGGTTATGCCGTGGCCAGCGGCCTCGTTGTGGCGCCAGCCCATTTTTGGCCGGCGACCGTATTCAATACAAACTGGTTTCTGCAAAACACCGGTATCCCGGTGCAGGTGGTGCGCTGTGCTCTGGCCTGCACGGTAGCGCTCAGCCTCTGGCGCAGGCATGTCGTCTGGCGAATCAATTCTTATCCCCGTGATTATGTCCAGAGAATCCGACGTGGTGAAGCGGCGATCGTCATCGCGGTGGGCCTGGCCTTGCTGGGGGGCTGGGGGTTGACGGAACGGGCTGAAACTGAATGTCGGGAGGATCACGAAGGGCGTCTCCTGAGTCTGTCGCGGGGGATCGCCGCCGCCATAAGTCCCAAAGTGCTGGAGGATCTCGGCGGGACCGGCTCGAATCTGAACAGCCTTGCCTATGATCGGCTCAAGGCTCAATGCCTGCGGATCGGCAACGCTGAGCCTACTATCCGCTATGTGTATATTATGGCCTTGCGAGGGGACAAGGTGGTGTTCCTGCTTGATGTCGAGCCTGATCGCTTTAACCAGGAGGTGGACAAACCCAATGCCACGCCGGGCAGCGAGTACATGGGGGCGCCTCCTGAGATCACAAGTGTATTCAAAACCGGGAATCCGGTCGTCTCGAAACTGTATCACGATGAATGGGGGACGTTCATTTCCGGTTACGCCCCTATTTTTGATTCGAGTCATGGGGCGGTTGTGGCGGTACTGGGAATGGACGAGTTGAGTCAACCCTGGATGGCGGATATTTCCATGGCGAGGTTGTTGCGGTTGATTCTGACCGGATTCAGTGTCCTGTTTTTGCTGGCGTGTGGGATTCTGTGGCGTCGTGAGATGAGGGCGTCTGAAATCAGAAATGCGGCCGGGAAGCGGGCGCAGCATCAGCAAGCCGCATTGTTGCGGCTTGCCAATTCGCCATTAGTGGCTGAAGGCAACATGTTCATGATCGCCCGGGACGTAACGCGCGAGACGGCTGAGGTGCTTGAGGTGGAGCAGGTGGAACTCTGGTTTCGCGCGGATGCTAACGGTGAGTTCCGAGCCGAGGATATATATAAAGCGGACTCGGGAACCCACATGACAGGGCAGTTGGCTTCCTATGTTGTCGGGGGGACTCTCCAGGATCTTCTGGATGGCGGGCGGGTGGTGGCTTCAAGCAACTGTCAGACTGATGCCCGGTGGGGCTCCCTCAGAGCGTCGCTTCTGGGTGGTGAAGCCAAGGCGATTCTCATGGCGCCCATTCGGCATTCCGGCCAGTTGGTCGGTCGATTGGTGGTGATTCAGGCCAGCCGAAGCCGCAACTGGCTGACGGATGAAATGCGTTTTGTGGCTGAAATGGCTGACCAGGTTGCCCATACCCTTGTCAATGATGCACGACGGAAGGCTGAAGAGGCGCTTCGAAAAGCGCACGATGAGTTGGAGGCACGTGTCCGTGAGCGAACGGAAGCGTTGTCCGTGAAAAATGCTGAATTGATGCAGGAGATCAAAGAGCGGTTGCGTGTGGAGGAGGAGCGGCGCAGTTTGGAGGAGCAAGTGCAGCAATCCCAAAAGCTTGAGAGTCTGGGACTCATGGCGGGTGGTATTGCCCATGATTTTAACAACATCCTCATGGCGATTCTCGGAAATGTTGAGTTGGCGATGGCGGAGACGCCATCCGATTCCCCGCTTTGCGAGTATCTTAAGGATATTGATCATGCCGCCTTCCGCGCCGCTGAGCTTTCGCGGCAGATGCTCATCTATTCAGGGCGGGGACATGCCACCCTGCAGGGGATAGACCTGAATTCCGTGGTCACTGAGATTAACAGCATCCTGAAAGTTTCCCTCGGTAAGAAGATTCGGATCGAGTATGACCTGGAGTCGGGCCTTCCTCCCGTGGATGGCGATTCGACCCAACTGCAACAGGTGCTCATGAATCTGGTGATCAATGCCGCGGAAGCCATTGGTCACGATACGGGATCCATTACCCTGCGAACCGGCACAATCCAATGTGACAAGGGAATGTTTGCCAATATGTGGTTGAAGGAGGATTTGCCTGAAGGCAGGTATATCCTTGTGGAGGTTGCTGATACTGGATGTGGCATGGATGAGGAGACCCTTAAACGGATCTTCGATCCTTTCTTCACCACCAAGTTTACCGGGCGTGGATTGGGTTTGGCGGCCGTTCTTGGTATTGTCAGGGGACATCACGGGGCCCTAGATGTTTCGAGCCAGGCGGGGCTAGGGACGACATTTCGTGTATTTTTCCCGGAAGGGCGCCACCCTCCCGGACGAGAGGATTCATCGGTTCCAGTCAAGGTGGACTGGAAGGGGGCGGGGGCCATTCTTCTCGTTGATGATGAGGAACCTATCCAACGCTTAGGCCGTAAACTACTCGAGCAGATCGGGTTTACAGTCATTGTGGCCGGGAATGGGAAAGAAGCGGTCGAGGTGTTCCGCCAGAAACACGATCTCATTCGGTGCGTGCTCATGGATGTGACCATGCCAAAACTGGACGGGAAAGAGGCGCTTGATGAAATTTTGAAAATTGACCCCAAGGCAAAGGTCATCCTGAGCAGCGGTTACCCGGAGGACAATGTGGCCGGACGTTTTCAGGATTGGAAGATGACGGGTTTCCTTTCAAAGCCATATAAGTTTCAAACGCTCGTTGCCCATCTTCGCAGCGCATTGGAGGATTGATTCAATGAAAGCAGGTGTCACATGATGCGGAAAGTATTTACCGGCCCTGGGGAGCGCAATGAATTGGGGCGTGCTCTGATGTTGGGGATGAATTTTGCGGTGGGGATGGCGGTGTTTTCATTTCTGGGGTTTTTCATTGACGGGAAGAGAGGGGAAGGGGCCATCTTTTTTACGGTGTGCGGGATTGTTTTGGGGTTGGCGTATGGCGCCTATGAAGTTTGGATTGTGATCCGGATGCTCAATGAGCAGGCCAGAAAAGCCATGTTGCGCGACACCCTTGATAAGAACGGATGAGGTTCCCCTGTGCTGAAGTCAAAACTTTGGTTGATTGGCCTTGTTGTATCCTTATTGGTGGCGTTTCCCCTCGTTTGGTATGTTATTCCGCTGCCTGTCTGGTGGGCGGCCTGCTTGGGCTGGACGGTGTCGGCATGCAACAGTATGGCCGCCCGGATGATTCATGTTCGGGCGATTGGCAGCGCGCGAGGCGCCTTCGTTGGATGGGGACTTGTTATCAACTCATTGAGAATGTTGACCATTTTCGTAATCTTTGCTTATATCCTGTTTTTCTTCAAGGAAGAGAGGGGAACTTTTCTGGTTTCCGGCTTTTCCGGTTTCTTTGTCATGAGGTTGGTTGAAGTGGCGGAACTCTTTTGGTTGCAGGACAAGGTGGGTAATAAAGTTTGAGTATGCCGGACATACAGACTAACGCCGTGGACGCGGCGAATCTCGTGCAGATGAAGAGCGAGGCGGTGCAATCCTTCATGATGCACCATGTCATGGATTCCCACTCCTGGGCCTGGCTTCCGCATCTCCATACCCCTCTGCCGGAGCCTCTCACCGTACACGCCGTCATGATGATCGCCGTGGCGATCCTGCTCATTGTTGTGTTGGGAATCACGGGGCGGAGAAAGCAGGCAGTTCCCACCGGGCTGCTCAACGCAGTAGAGTTTTTTGCCAAGTATATCCGCGACGAAATGGTCATCCCGTTCCTGGGCGAACATGACGGGCGGAAGATGGCGCCCATGTTTTGTACGCTTTTCTTTTTCATCCTGATCATGAATTTGGTGGGGCTGATCCCGTGTTTCTACACCGCCACGGCGAATCTCGGCGTCACCGCCGCGCTGGCACTGGTGACGCTCAGCTTCATGATTTTTGGGGGAATTTACCGGAACGGCTTTGTGGCGTTCTGCAAGGGGTTCGCTCCCCCGGGGATTCCAGGGCCGATGCTCCTGATGATTGTGCCGATTGAAATCGTGAGCATGTTTATCCGGGCGATGGCCCTGGCCATTCGTTTGTTTGCCAACATGCTGGCGGGCCATCTGGTGATTTATTCCCTGCTGGGGATGATCGTGATGTTCGGCTTTTATGCTGCACCAGCCTTGCTGGGGGCGTTGGGAATTTATTTATTGGAAGTGTTCGTGTCGTTTTTGCAGGCGTATATTTTTACACTGCTCTCCGCTATTTTTATCGGGGAGCGGTATCATCCGGCTCATTAACTGATGTGGGGCGGACGAGTGTTGATGTCGTTTGTTAGGGTGAATGGGACTGAGTTTTTAGAAAGGAATACAGTATGGGTACGTTAACGGGGTCAGTAGCAGGAATTGGAGCGGGTTTGGTGGCCATTGGAGCGGGTTTAGGCATTGGATGGGTCGGGGCTTCGGCCGTCGGCGCCATTGCCCGGCAACCTGAGATGACGGCAAAAATCCAGGTGACGATGTTGATCGTGGCGGCGCTGGTTGAAGGAACGGCGTTGTTTTGCGCCGTGATCTGTCTGCTTGGAAAGTAAACCGGCATGGAAGAATCCGTTCAAACTCAGGCTGTGACGGAAGTTCAGGCCGCCGGCGCCCATGGGCCATCCCAGAACGTCATGGACGTGACGGGGCTCATGATGGGGCTGACATGGATCACCTTTGCGTTGCTGACGCTGGTGCTTTACAAGGTCGCGTGGAAGCCGATCCTTAAAGTGCTTGATATGCGGGAGAAATCCATCAGCGACGCCCTGGCACAGTCCGAAAAGGCATTAGCCAGTGCGCAGGCGACCGAGGTGCGCAATCGCGAGATCCTGCAGGCGGCGGAACGGGAATCCCAGCGTTTGGTGGCCGAGGCCCGGGTTGCTGCCCAGGAAACCGCACGACTGATCCGTGAGCAGGCGGAACAAAAGACCAAAGCGCTTGTCGAGGAAGCCGGTCGTGACATTGCGGCCGCCACGGAACAGGCGCGGATTGCCTTGCGTCGTGAAACGACGGAACTGGTGATCTCCCTGGCGGGAAAGGTGCTTGCCCAGTCGGTGGACACGGATCGGAATCGCGAACTGGTACAGGGCCTGGCAAAGGAGTTTGACCGCACATGAAACTCCGCTCCAAGGCGGCCCGCCGGTATGCGATGGCCTTGCATGGCCTCGCGCTCGGAGACGTGGTGCTTGACGCCGTAGGCGTCGAACTGACCAAGCTCCAGGGATTTCTGGAGGGTTCCGAAGAGTTGCGTCGGTTCATGGGGAACTACCTTCTGCCATCCGAACGGCGGGAGCAGACCCTTGTGGCGCTTTTTGGCGATCGGATGCAGCCGCTTGTCTGGCGGTTTGTCCGGTTTCTTGAGTCCAAGCAGCGGCTTGGGATTCTAGGTGAAATCTGCGAGGAGTTCCGCGGGCTCGAGGAGTTGCGGCAGGGAATTGTGCATGGGCGGTTGGCGTCGGCTTTTGCCGTGTCGCCGGATGATGCGGGTGAAATCGCGACCCGTGCGGGAAGCCGCATCGGGAAGCAGTTGATCTTGGAGACGGAAGAAAACCCCGGACTCATCGGCGGTTGCCGGTTGCAGGTGGGGGATACGGTGTATGATTTCAGCCTGGCGGCGCAGTTGCGCATGCTCAGGCAAACGATGATGGCCGGATAACGGCAAGGCGGGCGTATGGCTGTTGATTTAAGACCTGAGGAAATTGCGTCTATTCTGAGAAAGCAAATTTCAGAGTTTGACCAGAAGGTGGATATTTCGGAAGTCGGAACCGTGCTGAGCGTGGGGGATGGAATTGCCCACGTTCACGGGTTGACCGGCGTGATGGCCGGGGAGTTGGTTGAGTTCCATGAGGGCCTTACCGGCTTGGCGCTTAACCTGGAAGAGGACAATATCGGGGTCGCCATTTTCGGCGAAGACCTGGAAATCAAGGAAGGCGATACCGTGCGGCGCACGGGTAGGATCGCTTCCGTGCCGGTGGGTGAGGGTGTTGCGGGCCGTGTGGTGGATGCGTTGGGGCGTCCCATTGACGGCGGTCCCGCCATCAAGAGTACGGAAACCCGCAAAATCGAGATCAAGGCGCCCGGCATCATCGAGCGTGCCGACGTCCGCGAGCCCCTTCAGACCGGCATCAAGGTGATTGATGCGTTAACCCCCATCGGGCGTGGCCAGCGTGAGTTGATCATTGGCGACCGCAAGACGGGCAAGACCTCCCTCGCCATTGATACGATTATCAATCAGCGCGGCGAGAACGTCATGTGTTTCTATGTCGCCATCGGCCAGAAGCGCTCCACGGTTGTGCAGGTGTGTGAGAAGCTTAAAAAGTACGGAGCGATGGAGTATACCACGGTGATCGCGGCGACAGCCTCCGATCCCGCTCCCATGCAATATCTTGCAGGGTATACCGGATGTACCATGGCCGAGTATTTCCGTGATAGCGGACGTCATGCGTTGATTATTTTTGACGATCTGACCAAGCAGGCCCAGGCCTATCGCCAGTTGTCGCTGCTGTTGCGCCGTCCTCCAGGGCGCGAGGCATTTCCCGGCGACATTTTCTACCTCCACAGCCGGTTGCTGGAGCGGGCCGCCAAACTGAGCCCGGAGAAGGGCGGCGGAAGTCTGACAGCCCTGCCCATTGTGGAGACCCAGGCAAGCGATGTCTCGGCGTACATCCCGACCAACGTGATCTCCATCACCGATGGACAGATCTTTCTGGAAACGGATGCGTTCAATTCCGGGCAGCGTCCGGCGATTAACCCCGGTATTTCCGTGTCGCGCGTGGGTGGCGACGCCCAGCTAAAGGCCATGAAGCAGACGGCCGGATCATTGCGCCTGGAATTGGCCCAGTACCGCGAACTGGCTGGATTCTCCCAGTTTGCCTCCGATTTGGATGCCTCCACCCGGAAGCAACTTGACCGCGGGAAGCGCCTCATGGAACTCATGAAGCAGAATGTCCATGCCACGATTCCAGTCGCCAAGCAGGTGGCCGTGATCTATGCCGGCACGCAGGGGTATCTGGATTCCATCCCGGTCACCAAGGTCAGGGCCTTTGAGTTTGAGTTATATGAGGCCCTGGATCGCCCGTCCTGCGAATACCTGAAGTTGTTCGCACAATCCAAGGCGATGACGCCTGAGGTCAAGGCGGCATTGGAGTCCGTTCTGAAACGTTTGTCCGTGAAGACGGCTTGACCGGGGACGCCAGCGTATGCCGACACTCAAAGAGTTCAATGTCAAATTGACCCGCCTCCGTAGCACGCGGAAGCTGACCAAGACTATGAAACTGGTCTCGGTCAACAAACTCCGGCGTGCCCAGGAGGCCGAGAAGCGGGTCAGCCTGATCACGAACCGATTGTTGGGGATTCTGGGCCGGATGGGCGCTTCAGTGGCGCCCGGGGAACATGTGCTGGTAACACCCCGGAAGACCGTGAAGCGGGTGCTGGTGCTGCTGATTACATCAGATCGCGGCTTATGCGGCGGGTTCAACAACAACCTGATCAAGGGTGTGACTCACTGGGCCAAGGACCAGGAGGGGAAGGGACGGTCAGTGGTGATGAGCTGCTGCGGTCGCCGCGGCTACTCGTTCTTCAAAAATCGCATGACGGTGGATCGGTATTACGAGGATGTCACGGGACGGCCCGATTATCCCCATGCCTTCCGTATCGGGCGTGAATTACAGGCCGCGTTTGGTAAAGGGCGTGTGGATGAGGTGTATCTGGCTTACAACTCCGTCCAGGGAACGATGTCACAAAAGCCGGTTGTTGAAAAGATTGTCCCGATGGATCCGGAGACACTGATGCGGGCATCGGTGGAGGCCCAGGCGGGCGGCTGGATGCTGGAGCCCAACCCGGAGGAGTTGCTTCAAGCGCTTCTGCCGCGTGTGGTCAGTTTGGCCGTTTATACGGCACTGCTCAACAGTTCGGTAGGGGAGCATAGCGCCCGCATGAAAGCGATGGAGCAGGCGAGTTCAAATGCCGACAACCTGATTCGCCAGATCACGCTGCAGCGTAACCGGGCTCGCCAGGCGGCGATTACAACGGAGTTGACGGAAATTGTGGCCGGCGCCGAGGCGCTGAAATAGAGTTTTTAGAGAGAGGGACTTATGAGCATGGTAAACACAGCGGTAAATGGTAAAGTCGTTCAGGTGCTGGGCCCGGTGGTCGATGTGGAGTTCCCGGAGAATCAGTTGCCGCCGATTTTGACGGCGTTACAGGTGACTAATCCGTTTATCAATGACCAACCCTGGAACCTGACCATGGAAGTCTCGCAGCACCTTGGCAATAATGTGACGCGTACCATCGCCATGGACTCAACGGATGGTCTTGTCCGTGGCGCCGAGGTTCGCAACTGCGGTGAGCAAATCACCGTTCCAGTCGGGCCTGGTACGCTGGGCCGCGTGATGAATTTGCTGGGCGACCCGATTGATGCCGCCGGCCCCATTGTCTACGAAAAACGCATGCCTATTCACCGGTCAGCCCCGCTTTTTCAGGAGCAGGATACCAATGACACCATTCTGGTGACCGGGATCAAGGTGATCGATTTGCTTGCGCCTTACAAGAAGGGCGGCAAGATCGGCCTGTTTGGCGGCGCTGGTGTGGGTAAAACCGTGTTGATTCAGGAACTCATCCGTAATATCGCCACGGAACATGGTGGCTATTCGGTTTTTGCCGGTGTGGGGGAACGTACCCGTGAAGGCACCCAGTTGTACCGCGAAATGCGGGAATCGGGCGTGATCAAGAAGACGTCCATGGTCTTCGGACAAATGAATGAGCCGCCGGGCGCCCGCGCCCGCGTTGCGCTTTCGGCATTGACCGTGGCCGAGTTTTTCCGTGACGAGCTCCGGCAGGATGTGCTGCTTTTTATTGACAATATCTTCCGGTTTACCCAGGCGGGATCTGAAGTGTCCGCCCTGCTGGGCCGTATTCCTTCCGCCGTGGGATACCAGCCCACCTTGGGTACGGATATGGGTGAATTACAGGAGCGTATTACCTCGACGAAGAACGGCTCCATCACCTCCATTCAGGCGGTCTATGTGCCGGCTGACGATTATACCGATCCGGCGCCAGCGACGACTTTCGCCCATCTGGACGCCACGACGGAATTGTCCCGAGCCATTTCCGAACTCGGGATTTATCCGGCGGTCGACCCCCTGGCATCGTCCTCCTCGATCCTGTCTCCCGAGATTGTTGGCGAGGAGCATTACCAGGTGGCCCGCGGGGTACAGGAAATCCTGCAGCGTTACAAGGAACTTCAGGACATCATCGCGATCTTGGGCATGGACGAGCTGTCCGAGGAAGACCGGCTCACCGTTGAGCGCGCCCGCAAGGTGCAGAAGTTTCTGTCGCAGCCATTTTTTGTCGCCGAGCAGTTTACGGGCATGGCGGGCGCCTATGTGCAGATGGCGGACACGGTCAGATCCTTCAAGGAAATTCTCGACGGAAAGCATGACGCAATTCCTGAGCAGGCGTTTTATATGGTGGGACACATTGACGATGTGCTTAAGAAAGCGCTCAAACTCAGCGGAGGCGCTGCATGACGTTTAAGTTTCTGCTCTCCACGCCCGACAAGACGTTTTATAACGAAGTGGCCGACAGTATTGTTTGTCCGGGGCCTGAAGGATACTTCGGGGTTCTGGCCCGACACGCCCGGATGGTGGCGGCCGTCGGAACGGGGGTTCTGAAGGTTATTTCAGAGGGAAACACCAAACTGTTTGTGGTGGATGGTGGCGTCGCCGAAGTTACCCCGGAGTCAACTTTCATCCTGGCCGATCTTGCCATTCCTGCCTCCGATCCCGCCGATGCCGAGGAAAAACTGCAGGAGATCAAGGCTCTTCGGACAATTCCGGTCATATTGCACTGACATGAAGCTCTCGACAAAATCTCGATATGCGAGCAGGATTCTTGTCAGGTTGGCCACGGGAAACGCGAAATTGTCCCTTCGGAAACAGGATTTGTCAAAGTGCGAAGGGATACAGGACGACTACGTTGCACAGATTCTACTGACTTTGAGAAAGGCGGGCCTCGTAATTAGCCAGCGCGGTCCGCATGGCGGGTTTTCAATAGCTAGGGATCCAGCCCGGATAACGGTTTTGGATGTTGTGGAAGCCATGGAGGGGCCCATTACGTTAGTGTCCTGTATTGAAGGGCGAAAGCATTGTGTCCGGGCGACCGCCTGTGTGACTCGTCCGGTGTGGGAAGGGGCTGGCCGGGTTTTAAAGAAGTACTTTAAAGGGATAACGATCCGGGATTTGGCAACAAAGGCTCGGATATCGAAAAAAGGTTCGGACGCAACCTGCGACATATAAAGGCGGGGATCATGAATATTCATAATGACATAACGACAACCGTTGGCAATACGCCGCTGGTCCGGCTAAATCGGTTGACCGCGGGGTTATCAGCGACGGTTGTCGTGAAGCTGGAATCCAAAAATCCACTCGGAAGCGTGAAGGACCGGATCGGTGTGGCCATGATTGATGCCGCCGAAAAGGCTGGGAAATTGAAGCCGGACACGGTGATTATCGAGCCTACCAGCGGAAACACAGGGATTGCTCTGGGCTTTGTCGCGGCGGCGCGTGGCTATAAATTGGTTCTGGTGATGCCGGAGACGATGAGTATCGAGCGCCGCAAGCTGTTTAAGATCCTGGGCGCCGAGGTGATTCTCACACCTGGTGAAAAAGGAATGCGCGGGGCTGTGGAAAAGGCGGAGGAACTTGCTGGACAGACGCCCAACTCGTTTGTTCCGCAACAGTTTATGAATGAGGCCAATCCAGCCGCCCATCGCCGCTCCACAGCGGTTGAAATCTGGCGTGATACTGATGGGAAAGTGGATGTTTTTGTTGCGGGAGTGGGAACGGGTGGCACGATTACCGGGGTGGGGGAAGTTTTAAAAGAACGCAAGCCATCGGTGAAGGTGGTGGCCGTCGAGCCGGTTGATTCGCCTGTCCTGTCAGGCGGCAAGCCGGGCCCTCATAAAATTCAAGGCATAGGTGCTGGCTTTATCCCTGGAGTTTTGAAGAAGGGAATTTTAGATGAGGTGATTACGGTTGGCGCCCCGGACGCCGGGGAGATGGCCCGTCGGCTGGCCCGCGAGGAGGGCATTCTGTGCGGGATATCATCAGGCGCTAATGTTTTTGCCGCGATCCAGCTGGCCAAGCGCCCTGAGAATGCCGGAAAAATGATTGTGACAGTCATTTGTGACACCGGGGAACGGTATCTTTCGACCTGGTTGTTTGAAGATGTTAAAGCGTAGTCGACGAGTGGTGAAATCTTTGAATCAGTGAAATGGAGAACATACAATGAGCAGCACCAGTAATAAGATTGAGACATTGGCTTTGCATGCGGGGCAGGAGCCGGATTCGGTGACGTTATCGAGGGCGGTACCGGTTTACCGGACCAGTTCCTATGTGTTTAAAAATGCGGAACATGCGGCCAATCTGTTCGGGCTCAAGGAGCTTGGCAACATCTATACCCGCCTGATGAATCCCACGCAGGATGTGCTTGAAAAACGGGTGGCGGCGATGGAAGGCGGGGCGGCAGCCTTGGCCGTTGCCTCCGGAACCAGTGCCATCTTCTACGCCATCATTAATCTCTGCCAGGCTGGGGACGAGTTTGTCTCGGCCAGTAACCTCTATGGGGGCACCTATACGCAATTCAACGATATTCTTCCCCATTTTGGAATCAAGTGTATCTTTGTGGATTCGCGTGATCCAAAAAATTTCGCAAAGGCGATCACCCCGAAGTGCAAGCTGGTCTATGTGGAAACCATCGGAAATCCGGGGCTTGATGTCGTGGACATCACGGCGGTGGCGAAGATCGCTCATGATAACGGTTTGCCGCTGGTGGTGGACAGCACCTTTAGCACGCCTTATCACCAGCGCCCGATTGAGCAGGGCGCCGACATCGTGGTCCATTCGCTGACGAAATGGATTGGCGGGCACGGAACGGGAATCGGCGGAATCGTTGTGGATTCAGGGAAGTTTAATTGGAAGAGCGATAAGTTTCCCCTGCTCACAAAGCCGGAACCGAGCTATCACAACCTGCGCTTTGCTTATGATCTAGGACCGCTGGAGCCCCTTGCCTTTATCCTTCGCATGAGGCTGGTTCCGCTTCGTAATCTGGGGTCGTGCATTGCCCCGGACAATGCGTGGTTGTTTCTGCAGGGAATTGAGACGCTACCCCTTCGGATGGAGCGGCATAGCCAGAATGCCCTTGCGGTGGTGAAATATCTTCAGAAACATGCGTCGGTGCAATGGGTCAGGTATCCAGGGTTAGAAAGCGATCCCTCCTATCCGGTCGCCAAAAGGATGCTTCAAAACGGATTCGGCGGGATGGTCGTATTTGGGATCAAGGGCGGGGCAAAGGCGGGCGGGAAGTTTATTGACAGCCTGAAGTTGTTTTCATTGCTGGCCAATGTGGGGGATGCCAAGAGTCTGGCGATTCACCCGGCGACAACCACCCACTCTCAGCTTACGGATGCCCAGCAATTGGAGTGCGGCATATCGCCGGAACTGGTGCGTCTCTCGGTCGGTATTGAGCATATCGACGACATTCTGGCGGATCTTGATCAGGCTTTCAAAGCATCGGTATGATGACAAAAACAAAGCAGTCGATTGTGGAAGCGGTGAAGTCCGGCCGGATACTGGTCTCTGACGGGGCATGGGGGACGTTTCTCCAGCAAAAAGGCATGAAACCAGGAGAGTGCCCGGAATTATGGTGCGTCACCCACCGGGCCGATGTGTTGGACATCGCAAAAGGGTATATTGCCGCTGGGGCGGACATGATTGAGACCGACAGTTTTGGAGGCACGCGCTGCAAACTGGAGCATTTTGGACTTGGGACCCGCACGGCGGAATTGAATCGCGCCGCCGCAGCCATTTCACGGGAAGCCGCCGGAGTGGATAAATGGGTGATCGCCTCGGTTGGCCCTACCGGCTTGATGACGGCCATGGGCGATGTGACTGAGGAAGACTTTTATGTCTTTTTCAAGGAGCAGGTCATGGCTCTGGAAGCGGGTGGTGCCGATGCCATTTGCATCGAGACGATGAGTGCCTTGGACGAGTCCGTGGCCGCCATTCGGGCCGCGCGTGAAAACACGGCCTGCGAGGTGATTTGCACACTTACGTATGAACTTACCCAGCAGGGGGGGTATCGGACCATGATGGGGGTTTCCCCATCGGATGCCGCACGGGCAACACGGGAAGCCGGGGCACATGTTATTGGTGCCAATTGTGGTAACGGCATGGAGCGTATGATTGATATCGTCAAGGAGCTCAGGCAGGCCGCACCGGATGCGCCGATCATGGTGCAGGCCAACGCAGGGTTACCAAAAAACGTGAACGGCGTGGATGTTTTCCCTGAAACACCTGCCGATATGGCAGGGCGGGTGGCTGCATTGGTTGCAGCCGGCGCCGACATCATTGGCGGATGTTGTGGAACCACGCCGGCCCATATCGCCGCCATGAAGCAGGTTGTAAACGGATTGAAGGGGTAGTTTCACGCCGGTGGATACTCACTCACATCGTCTTCGGCTGGGCGTCCTGGGGGGAACCTTCAACCCTGTGCATCTGGGGCATCTGGTCATGGCGCAGGACGCATTCGAGCATTTTGAGATGTCCAAGATCCTGTTTGTGCCTTGTGCCCGCCCCCCGCATAAGTCCTCTTCCGACCTGGCGCCCGCGAACCATCGGCTGGCCATGCTGGAGGCGGCTTTGGAAGGGGATCTCCATTTTGAAGTCTCTGACATTGAGATTCGGCGGGGTGGGGTATCCTACACTATCGATACGATGCGAAGCCTGGCGGAGGCGAATCCCGGGGTGGAGTTGTGCTTTATCATCGGGGCGGATTCCCTCCTTGAACTACATATCTGGAAGGAAATTGAAAGCCTGCTAAAATTGTGCCGGATTGTAACCATTGCCCGGCCGGGAGTGGATCTGGCCGGACTTGACGCATTTGACCTTCAATTGCCTCCGTTGTGGCAGGAAAGCATCATGGCTGATGTCCGGGTAGGCCACCTGATGAACATCTCTTCAACCGACATCCGGTATCGTGCGGCTGAGGGGATGAGTATTCGTTATCTTGTGTCGCCCCCCGTGGATATGTATATTGGTGAGCATTCCTTATACAGGAGATGAGTGGAATGATAAAATCGCTTGAATTAATGCGTCGCGTCCGGGAGGCGCTGGTGTCCAAAAAGGCTGCCAATATTGTTGTGTTTGATGTGCGAAACACCTCGCCCGTGACTGACTACTATATGGTTGCCTCCGGGGCGACAGCGGCCCAGTTAAAGGCCATGGCCAGTGTAGTGACCCAGGAACTTAAAACGATAGGCTTGCCCCGGTTCCGCTGCTCCGGCGTTCCTGATGACGGGTGGATGGTTCTCGACTTGTTCGATGTGGTTATCCACATCTTCCAAACTGAGATTCGGGAGTATTATTCCATAGAAGAGTTGTGGGCGGATAGTCCCCGGGTTGAATAAGATCGTCTCCCTTTTCATCCGGCAACTCAACCGTCATTCCCTGAAGCCGCAGAAGTTCATTTGCCAGAATGGTCAGGCTTGAGTCCTCGCTTGTCGCTAGAAGTGGTTCCGTTTCAGTTCCCATGATGATGGCCACCAAGGGGATGAGCTCTGTGGCAAGTGAATTCCGTGGGAGGGGTTCAAGGGCGACCTTGGGCGAGACGAAAAGAAAACGGGTTGTTGTCAGGCAGATGGCCAGACACGCTGCCGCCGCGACCGCCATCCGCCAGGGACGTGCTGACATCCAGCGTTTCCGGGTAATTTGGAGCTCAGCGGCATCCCGGATGGATTTCAGCACTTCTTGAGAGGGGCCGGGCTGATAGAGCGACTTGGTGCGCAGAGTCTTTCGTAAAGAGGCAAGATCGGCTCTCAATTCCAGACAGGCGGCGCACCCGTTCAAATGTTGGGCAAGCTCCAGTCGTTGGGCGTCAGAGATTTCACCCGAATCCTGCAGTAATAATAAAGTTTCCATATCAGAGCAGTTCATAGGTTCCTTTCGGGGCCAGGACGGTGGCTCTTTAATAATTTTCGCATTTTCGACAAGGCGTATTGCATGCGTGCCAGTGCGGTATTTGTTGAGGTTCCTTGTATCTCCGCTATGTTTTTGAATGACATATCGACTTCCATTCTCAAGACAAAAACTTCTCTTTGCTCGGATGGCAATTTATCCAAGGCTTGGGTGATGGCGTTCCTTAAATCATGGTTATTCGCATCATCATCCGGTCCAATCCCCGTGGCCGGTATCGTATCCCCTAAAGTTTGCAGGCCCCCCTCATACTCGGACGCCTGATCAAGACTCAAATGGCCCCGTTGGCTTCTGTACCCGTCAATCACCAGATTGTGGGCTATTTTAAATATCCATCCCTTGAAACTGTTCTGCTCGAAATCAGAGGCCTTCCTTATTACGCGGAACCAGGTTTCCTGGAATAACTCATCCACGTCGACTTTGGATTTTGTGAGACCCCAAAAGAAACTGAACAATGGTTTCTTATAACGCTCCACTAAGGCATCAAGGGCTTTCAGGTCTCCCTTTACGTATCGTTTGACCAGTTTCTCGTCGCTGATATCTACCAAAGAATTCCGCATTTTATTCAGTTCTAATCGCATAACGTTTGGTTGGGGGCGATTATTGTATGCAAGTTGTCAAAATTACAAGTTGACTTGAGTTGCTATCCCCTTATTATGACGGCGTTTTTTGCGGTCAGCAAGCAACAAGAAGAATATTAAAGGATAAACGTATGCCGAATATCAAGAGTGCAGGCAAACGCGCCAAACAGGCGCTGGTCCGGCGGGTGCGGAATCGTAGCACCAAAAGTGAAATTGCCACGGCGCGGCGCATCTTTGTTGATGCTGTGGAGTCCAAGGATAAAAGTAGTGCCATGAAGGAATTCAAGGCCTTTTGCTCCATGCTCGACAAGTCGTCCAAGCGGGGCATCATCAAGAATAACACGGCCGACCGTCGCAAGGCCCGGGCGTCTGCCATGTTGGCCAAAATGGCCTAAACGGCGATTTACCAGTATTCCACGACGCACTTGACAATGCGTTGACCAAGATCTGTTGCCGCCTTGGGCAACGCCTGGCGGCGGGCGCTGGGCAAATCCGCAAGGGCGGTGAAGGTGGTGAATCCGATCACCCCCTTAGTGTTGACGACGATCTCTTTGCCCGGCAACTTGCGTAACACCACATCCGCTGTCAGTGTCAGGCGGTATTCATTGGCGGTGATGGCCCGATCCTGGCGATAGCGGAGGGGCTCCAGTTCTGATTTCCTGATGGTGACTTCCAAGATGCTATTGGCCTCTTTCTGAAGAACCTTGAGGGAGCCGTCCTTCTGGAATTCCTGAATGCTCGCCGCGGTGACAATGGATTCCAGCCCCGGTTCCTTGGCCTCGTTGATGAATACAGGAATGGTGATTGAAGTAATACCCGGGGGCAGGGTATTTCCCAGATGATAGCCGACGCAGCCTCCCGCCATCATCAACAGCCCGAGAAGGCCCATCACGTTGATCGACCTGAATGGTTTACTTCTTTTCATGGTTATTCATTTCCTTTTTTAGAATCGCGAGGCGCTCTTTAGCGGTGGCCTCCATGGCGGTTGATGGATAGCTTCTCAAATACTCCTCATAGGCGATGAGGGCGGACTTCGGGCGGTGCGCGATAGTGTCGTAATACAGGGCGAGATCATAAGCACGCCTGGCCTGCTGGTCATTAAGGGTCTTTAGAAAACTGCGGGCTTCATCTATCTTCTCGTTGCCGGGATAGGTGCGGATAAACTGAACCAGGGCAGCGCGAGCGGCATTACATGCGTCTTCATTGTTGGGCTGTTGCGCATGGATTTTCACCAGGCAATGCGCCTCCCGGAAGGAGGCCTGGGCGTTCAGGTCCCTGTCATTGTAACGGTTTTGGAGGATTTCATAGGCGGTCACGGCTTCCTGCTCTTCCTCGTTCAATTCATGGATGATTCCGATATTGAGCTGGGCGGTGGCCGCCTGATTCCAGGTCGGGGCGTTCTTGATGATTTTTTCATACAGGGGTAGGGCTCGTTCGGGAGCGTCAAATCCGCTGAAGAAAAGGAATGCGGCCTTGGGGGTCTTCATCAGATAGTTGGCAATCTTGAATTGCCGGTCAAGCACCTCCTGGTACTCAAACTGGCCGGGGTAGTACTCAAACAGGTACTGGTATTCATCGAATGCCTTGTTGAAAAGCTGACGCGTTTCCTGCACCTTGGCCAAGGCCAATTGAGCCTTGGGCGCTTCGGGCGAGTCAGGCCAGGCGTACACCAGCGCCTGGTATGCAT
Organism: bacterium; assembly: GCA_037132275.1. Classification (GTDB taxonomy): domain Bacteria; phylum Verrucomicrobiota; class Kiritimatiellia; order CAIKKV01; family CAITUY01; genus JAABPW01. The sequence continues at coordinate 14,457 of JBAXPK010000025.1, read as the reverse complement.
TGGCGGCTTTTCTGTAACGCCCTTCCGAGTACAGTTTTAAGGCATAATCCATTTGCTTGGCGGCGGTATCGTATTGGGGGGACCGGTACCAGTGAGTTCCACGCTTAACACGAGGTTTTTCATCGTCCTTGGAGGGTGTTGTAGAGGTGGGGGGTGGGGAAGGCATCGTGTCATAGCTCGCCTTGCAGGGAAGAATCAACAAGGTCAACAACAGGATCTGGATGATGAAACGCATATGTAGGGAGATACTTTAGGGGGTGAGTGTGAGAGGGTCAAGAGAGTAAAGCGTTTTGAAAAGCATATTGCATCTTGGCTTAACAAGGCGGCCGATAGGCTCAACCCGGCAGGACGTACCTCCCGCCCTACATGTTATTCTTCACACTACCACAGGAGGACAACGTTCGCCGAATCGTTTCGCTATACTGAGGGTTTCTTCCAAGGGCTGGATGCCTTCAGACGCACCCGGGCGCGAAAGACTTGCCGCCGCGCAACAATTCCCCAATCCCGAGGCCTCCAGCACATCCCAGCCCTCATGGAGCCCATACAACATCCCTGCGCAAAAGGCATCGCCTGCACCTACAGCGCCGGCAATATAACCCGGGGGAAGGATCAGGGATCCTCGCGAATAGCGTTGGCCGGCTCGGTCACGCATGAAAACCCCTTCCGGCATGTGAACGGCCACCAGGCGCATGTTCCCAAATTGATACAACCGTTCCACGGCCTCTATCAGCGCGCTTCCATCAAGATGGCCCTGCTCATTCCGGACTTTGAGTCCAACCGCACGGGACGTCTCGATCTCGTTCAGGATCAGGTAGTCCACATATTTCAGGGCTGGGGGAACCAGCCGCACAAACCGGTCGCTTTCTTCGCTCACCACATCCAGGCTGGTGAGGATTCCCGTCGCCTGAATCCTTTTGAGCAGACCCGCCGCCACGGTTCCGTATTCTTGATCTTCCTGATCCAAGGCGTCCAGCAGTAAGAGATAGCCTAGATGGAAAATCCGGCAATTCAGAAGACTGATCTCCACATGCCGGGAGTCGAATAAAGCATTGGCCCCGCGGTGATGGAAGAATATGCGATCCCCCGTGGATTCATCATTCATAACATCGGTGAAGGAGGTCGGGGCTTGGTCTGTCACCACAAGCCCCCTGACATCCACGCCCTGTTCCGCAAGCACAGACTGGAGGAACTGGCCCTCTGGGTCATTGCCAATCAAGCCCAATCCAGTCAGCGGAAAGGGAGCCTTGAGCCGTGCCAGATCATGGAGCACATTGGCGGGAGAGCCTCCCGGACTGCAGGTTTGATCTTTGATATTGGCAAGCATGCCGCGCCCGGGCAGGCAATCCACCCGTTTCACGCGGTCAACAATCCAGTTTCCAGCCGCTGTAATTCCACGTCGATTTGTCATTGTATTCCCAGAACAGGGGTGCCGCCCTGTTTCATTACTGTGGACGCATCCTCATCAGGGTTGCGTTGATGTCAAGATGACACGCACAGATTGTGGTCTCAAGGAAAATTGTTATTAGCGGACTGATATATTCACCCCCCAATTTCGATCCTGCTTGCGTTTCCTAATGGAGGCAGGCACAGTTTTACCCCGTGGATATTGCATGGGTTCCATCACGGATGGGACATGCGGGAAACGGCCGGACTGGCGAGGTGTGAGCGTAAGCCGACGGTAATGAATGTATGAGGAGCGATATGAAGCAAGGACGTACGTTTGTGGGATTCGGGTTTGGCGCGATTCAGGCGGGACTGTTTGTTTACGAGGCTTGGAGGTCGAAGAATTTTGGCAGGCTGGTTGTGGCGGAGGTGATCCCGGCCATGGTGGAAAGCGTTCGCCGGAACAAGGGGTACTTTGCGCTCAATGTGGCAACCCTGGCGGGGATCGAAACGCATGAGATCGGGCCGATAGAGATTCTTAACCCGCTGGTCGAGCAGGATCGAAAAGCGTTGATTCAAGCCGTCGCCGCAGCTGATGAGATAGGTACGGCACTGCCCAGCGTGGCGTTCTACGGGACAGGCAAGCCTGGCGATGTGCTGGACATTCTGACATCGGGTTTGTGTGCCAAAATGAAGGATGCGGAGCTGCCAGCGGCTGTGATCTACACGGCGGAAAACCATAATCATGCCGCTGAAATTCTCACCCAGGCGTTGGCGTCACGCTTGGGAGCTGACCTTGCCGTAGCCCGGACTCAGGTGCTCAATACGGTGATTGGTAAGATGAGCGGCGTGGTCACGGATGCCTCTCAAGTCACCGAGCAGGGACTTGTTCCTATTGTCGCTGGCTTGGGACGTGCCTTTCTGGTTGAGGCGTTCAATCGCATTCTCATTACCCGAATCAGGTTGCCCGGTTTTCTCCGGGGGATCCAAGTGTTCGAGGAGAAGGCGGATTTGTTGCCCTTCGAAGAGGCCAAGTTGTACGGCCACAACGCCACGCACGCACTAATCGGATACCTCCTGCGCGAGAGCGGGGGGCTTTACATATCTGACGCGACGGGGAATCCGGCTCTGTTGAAACTGGCACGGGATGCTTTTCTGCTGGAATCAGGGGCGGCCCTCTGTTGCAAGTATCAAGGTGAGGATCCCCTGTTCACGTTAGCCGGGTACAAGGCTTATGTGGACGACCTGATGGTCCGAATGACGAACCCCTTTCTAAAAGATGCGGTGGATCGGGTTACTCGAGACACTCGCCGCAAACTGGGGTGGGATGACCGTATAATAGGAACCATGAGGCTGGCACTGGGGCAGGGGATACAGCCAGAACGGTATGCCCTGGGTGCCGCAGCGGCTTTCCGCCAGCTTGCCGTGGAGGAAAACACAACGCCAGTATCCCTGATGGAGTCGCTCTGGAAGGACTGTGATGGCGCAGACGCGTCCCTAGTGCGCTGTCTTGTTGAATCCCGATATAAAGAGGCCGCTTACAACCAGCCGCCATGGAGCAATATCCGGTAGGCGGCATGATTGAGGGCGAGACTGTAGGCCGCTGAAAAGACATCATCCAGGGTGATTCCCCATCCGCCGGGAAGGGCTTGCAGCTGGCGGGCCGGAAACGGTTTGGCAATGTCCAAGACCCGATTGGTAATAAATGAAATGGCGATCATGACGGGCGTGAAGGGCAAGCCGAGCATGCTGATCGGAAACGTGAGATACTCATCGGCGACCACACAATGGGGATCTTTTTGGCCGGCGGCTTTCTCCCCGGCATCGCAGATCGGGATGGCCATGAGACTGAGAAACACCGCCGAAACAACCTGGAAAAGGAGCCCGTATCCGAGCCCCTGGCCGGCACACTGAATTCCCCAGACCAAGGGGATTCCCAGAAGACACCCTACCGTCCCGGGAATGATCGGGCTGTGCCCCAGCCCGAAGCCGGTGGACAAGAGTATGGCGAGTTTCTTCAAGGATGACATGGGCGGGTCAGTCCTTGAAGATGATGTGCTTGCGAATAAAGAAATTAATCATCAATGACACCAGGATATTCGCCATGAATGCGCTGGTAGTGGTGGTGCCGTAGGTGTGGATGAGAAGACCCATGATGGTGCTGCCGATAAGGATGGCAATCCCTGACACCCCGAAAAAGAAAAGAAACTCGAGAATGGGATGATGCCGGCCAGGTGAAAATACCCAGGTGATATTGATGATATAGGCGGTCAGGTTTGAGAAAAGGAAAGCCACGGTGTTATCGATCATCGAGTTTCGGGCACGAATGCCTTGCGACACTTCAGGAACCGTAAGATGCAGCAACGAGGCAATTACGTCATGGGCATTCAGGGCGGGAAGAATCCGGGTGGCCATGAAATAGAAGAGGCAGATATGAACCAGGGTTGAAAACCCTCCCGAAATGCCATATTTGACAAATTGTATAAACGGGGTGTGATTGTCATTCCCCTTGAATTGAACCAGGATATGCTTCATTTATCCACCATGACTCGGCGCCGAATGAATGTGGGAACGTCCATGTCCTCGCCAAACAGAATAGTCGGCTCGACGTCTTTGAAAATGCCTTTGCTGATCCCTTCCAGAATTAGCTGTGCCTGGGTGGGCTCAGTCTTCTTTTTCTTCTTTTTCCCGGTTGATTCCGCAGGGGGGTCTTCGGGAGCGGCGGGTTCCAGCGAATTTTTTTCGTCGGCGTCATCCTCTGCGCTCCAGTAGCGGGAGGCCACAAGGGTGATCGAGATGGCATTATTCCAGGCTTCGTCTATGGACGTGCCCATATGAATGTGAGCGTTCTTCCGGGTCGCCTGTTCAATGGCGGTCATGATGAATTCCACTTCCTTGACGCTCATGTCCGAGCCGCCAAGAATGCTGACGAGAATGGATTCGGATTCAGCGAGGGCCTGGCCATTTTCCAGGAGCGGGCTGTGAAGCGCGGCTTGAACGGCGTCCCGGGCGCGTTGCGAGCCCTTGCCCTCGCCGTAACTGAAGAGACTGGCCCCACCGCTACAGCGTGCCACCATCCGCAAGGTGGCGAAATCCAGGTTGATGATGCCGCGTTGGGTAAGCAGCTTCCAGATCGCGAACACGCCCATGCTGAGGTAATAATCCGTCTGTTGAAAGGCTTCTTCAGCCGTGGCATTGGAGCCGGCTGCGGCAAAGAGCGCCTGATTGGGGATGACAATCACCACATCTGCCTGATCCTGAAGCTGGATGAGGCCTTGTCGGGCTTGTGACATGCGCCGCTCCCCCTCAAAGGTGAAGGGGAGTGTGGCAAAAGCGATCACCATGGCGCCTGTTTCGTGTGCGGCACGGGCCACGATCGGTGCCGCCCCGGTGCCTGTGCCGCCGCCCAGCGTGACGACGATAAAGACCAGATCCATGCCCCGGAACAATCCCTGGAGCGTGTCAAAATCATCCTCTGCCGAAAGGGTTCCGATATTGGTGTCGCCCCCCGTGCCTCGATTGTGGGCAATCTGACTGCCAATCTGAAGCCGGGTTGTGGCGTGGGTGGCGTTCAATGATTGGAGATCGGTGTTGACGACAATCAGGGAGGGACCATTTTCCCAGTGAGTGGCCATGCTGTCCACGGCATGGCATCCGCCGTCGCCGACCCCGACCACGCCGATCCGGTTGGTGGCCATGCTGTTTTCCGCCATTCTCATTCCTTATGCTCCCTGACCATTATCGTCCCCGGATAATGTTTGTGAATCGTGTCCAGAGCGAGTGTCCCCGGTGTGCCGATGCGGCATTCTTGAAGGCATACCGAAGCAATCCCGCGGCCGTCGAGCATTCCGGTTTCTCCACGGCGGCCGCCAGGCCACTGAACCCGATGGGGCGTCCGATCATGCAGGGCAGCCGGAATACCCGCTCCGCCAACTTGATCAATCCCTTCATTTGGGCCCCGCCGCCGGTCAGTACGACCCCGGCGCCAATCTGGTGAACAATACCCTTGCGCTCAATCTCGCGAAGAATGAGCTGAAAAATTTCGACCATGCGCAGGTGGATGACGGTATGAAGGCCGGAGAGGCTGATATTGCGGCCGGGATAGCCCACTTCGGCGGGAAGATCAATCCGGATGGGCCCCCCCGCGTCCTCGGCGATGGCGCTGCCTCTCTCGCATTTCAGGTGGTCGGCCTGACTGCGTGGAATATTGAAGGCGAGGGCAATATCGTTGGTAACGTGATCTCCGCCGATCGTGTAGGCTCCGGCAGCGGCGAACGTTCCCGCCGCGTACGCCGTGTAAGTGGTGGTGCCGCCCCCGAGGTCAATCACCAGCACCCCGCCTTCCTTTTGTTCAGGCGTCAGGACTGCCAAGGCCGAGCAAAGCCCGCCAAACGCGGTGTCCACCACGTCCATCTGGAGATCATTGCGAAGCAGCCTCACCGTGTTTCGAATATGGCTGCTTTGGGCGTGCAGAATCAACATATCGAGCGCAAGGGTTGAGCATTCAAAGTTTTCAGGCCGAGCCACCCGCTCGCCATCCACATAAAAAATCTGCCCGATGGAATGCAGAATCTGGCGATCCGGGGGAAGATTGACGGCCCGGGCCAGTTCGGTGACTTGTTCCACATCGTCCCGCGTGACTCCCTCGGAGGGGGATGTGATGGGGACGGTGCCCCGGTTGACCAGGGTTTCGATGGTTCCGCCGGAGAGGGCAAGGTGAATCTGATGGATGGCGACCTGGGCGGTTTCCTCGGCGGCGCCCAAGGCGGCCTTGACGCAAATCCGGGCGTTTTCAAAATCCACCATTTCGCCCTTCCGGACTCCGGCGGAGGCGTGTTCTCCCATCCCGGTGATGACAATATGGTTGTCCTCGCGAAGTTCTCCCACAAGGGCCAACACTTTTGATGTCCCGATCTCAAGCGCTACTATTGGAGCCAGTCCCATAAATTCATTTCCCGAATCAAAAAGTTACGTAGTTTTCCTGAATTACCCGAATAACGCAATTCCCGATTAATATTCCTGTGCCGGCACGTATTGGTCTGAAAAGGTCAGATCCAGATTGACCAACCGGCGGCCGCGCTCCTCGGAGGCTCGAAGGGCGCTGGCCAGTGTTGTCAGTTTTTGTTCCACGCGGCGCCGGACATCCGGCAGTTTCCGGTTCATGTCGGGCCAGCCCACCTTGATGCGTTCTCCAGCGGCGAGATACAGTTCGAGATACTCCTTCGGTCCCACATCCAGGCAGGCGATCCTGACGTGTTCACCCAGTTTGGTTCGGTTACAGGTGTCGACAAATTCAATCGCATTCATGACGAGTTGGTCAACCCTGGTGCCGGGTTTTATCGTCGGATCTGAACCGGTGATTACGGGGTAATCCCGTCCGCCCGCCCGAAGGTTAAAGACGTAGCCTTCCCGATCAACGGCCAGCGTGCCCCAGCGGCCCAGACGGGCGAGGGGAATGCGCTCGACAATCTCAATACTCAGAGTGTCCGGCAGATGGCGCTGCAACTTGATGGACTTGGCCACCGGCCCCATGGGGAGGGTTTTGAAGAATGCGAGGCGTAGCGTTTGCAGGTTGTCGGCAAACAAATTGGCGCCTTCGCCGATGTGCATATAGTCCCTGACATGCCCGGCCGTGATCGTGGGGCCATCCACATGAATATCCAGTTTTTTGATGGTATATTTCGGGTTTTCCCAGAATAAGGCCGCCCCGACTTTCCAGGTCAGAAAAACTCCGAGCCCTGCGGCCAGAATGCCGACAAGCGGTATCCATACGATCTTGGGAACCGGAAATTGCTTTTCGCTGAGTCGCTGATCTCGGCGAGTGTTGATTTTTGAAGATCCACTCCCGCGGGCTTTATTGCCCTCATCGGACTTAGTATTATACCACATAAGATTTTTCCCCGGGATGCGGTTGTGAGGCATCCAGAGTCGCCATTTCCATGATCTGCCGGCATAACTCGCTAAACCCGATTCCCTCTGAGCGGGCCGCCTCGGGCAACAGGCTGGTCTCTGTGAAGCCGGGTATGTTGTTCAGTTCCAGCACGAACAATTCGCCCTGCTCCGTGAGCCTGAAGTCCACTCGTCCCAGTCCGCGGCAACCAAGGGCCTTGAAGACGCGAAGGGCAATGTCACGGGCACGATCGGCTAGGACTTTATCCAGCGGGGCGGGACAGAGGTGTTGGGAATGACCCTGGCTGTATTTGGCGTCAAAATCATACCATCCGTCCGGCGCCAGGATTTCGATGATGGGAAGCGCCATTTCCCCGATCACGCCCACTGTCAGTTCCCGGCCAGGAATGAAGGATTCGGCGATCACTTCCCCGTCATATCGCAGCGATTCTCGAAAAGCGGGCTCCCAGTCGCCTGGTTTGCTGATTTTGAAGATGCCGATGGTTGAGCCCTGACAGGGCGGTTTGACCACGACCGGGAGCGGGAGCGTGAGGGGGCTGTTCGGTCCGAGCACTTCATACCTCGCCGTGGGAATGCCCTCGCGGATGAACACGCTTTTGCTCAGACGTTTATCGAATGATGCCCTGCAGGCCACCGGTCCTGAGCCGGTGTAGGGAATTCCTCTGGCTTCGAGTAGCGACTGAACCTGGCCATCTTCGCCGAATTCGCCGTGAAGCGCGATGAAGACTCCGTCAACGGGTTCGGTTAGCTCCAGCGCGGGGCGCTGAACATCCACTTCGATGACTTCATAACCGGCCCCCCGAAGCCCCTCAGCTACGGCCGCGCCAGATTTCAGCGAAATCGCCCGTTCGGATGAGGGCCCGCCTTTAAGAACGGCTACTTTATGAAATTTTCCAAGTTTTGATTGCACACTCTATAACCCTAATATGAAATATTGTTTTCATTACATACTGGCTGAGGCTTTCGGCCACAAGAAAATTATGTAAACACTGACACTATCATGATTATGGCGGACTCTACCAGAAAATCAGGCGGGAACGTACTCCGTCTGGGTCTGGGCCGACAGCCGTGAGGTAACCCACTCGTATTCGCGGACGACGCTTGTGACAATTCCGCCGATCTGCCGGTGTGGGGGGAGATGATGGAACGTGTAGGTTTCAATTTCCAGATGTGTGACCGGAATGGCGCTCACCTTGTTCCAGAAAGCCACGTCCAGGGTGTTTGATGTTGAATGGAGCGTGGCATCGCTCTCGAAATAGAGGGGGACGTGGTAATGGATACGCCACAATGCCGCCGGGCTACCCGTCCTGATCGGGGACTCCAGGGCCGCATCCAAGTCGTTATAACGCCGGAAGTTGACGGAGTCATGTTCATAGCCCTGGATTTCGCCTCCTGTGTTTTGGTCGAGGCACACTTCTTTTACCTGATGAAGGTAGACCGGATCGAGGAACTCCTTGAGCCGCGCTCGAGCCGTAATCGTGGGGAGAACTTCAAGGGCGGAACTGAGTTGCACTTTGGATATCCGGATGCCATGACGCACCAGTCGCGTGAGGCTTTCGGCCAACCCCTCAAATTGAATGGCCATGTGGCATGTGTCGAAACAGATGCCAATATGCCGCCGCACGATCATTTCGGCGTCATGCCGACTGCAGGACAGCCGCGAAACGAGATGAGGAATGGCTTGCAGCAGTAAGTGCCCTTCAAAGAACCGGATGACCTCCTCCGTCGTTTCGAGCAGGCAGTCGGGTTCGGGTTCGAGCCCGATGTGAACGTCCTTGCCGGTGGTCATCCGAATGTCATGAAGCGTTGCCGCGCATTCGGCAAGATGGATGGCCATCGCAGGAGTCGGGGCGGCTGCGGGTGTTGTGTCGTTACTGTTTCCGCGGCCGAACTTATAACCGAGCGGGACGGTACTGATGTTGCCGTCGGTTCCTTCCGGAAGCAGGGATGCCATGATACAGGCCAGTGTCGTTGTGTAGTCGAGACGATCCCGGTTTGACCAGTCGGGCCGATAGACGGCTGTCTTCACTTCCTGCCCGTGAAAGGCGCCGTAGGGAAAGCCGTTGATGGTAAAAGCATAAAGATCGTGTTCGTCCAGGAAGCGCTTAAAAGCCGCCAAGGACTCGGGTTGACGTAAGGTTATGGCCGCCTGATGACTCAGGCGCAGTCCGAGCCCGAAGCGTTTCCCCGGGGCAACTCGATTTCGGATGGCCATGGCGTGTGTCTGTATCGCGGCCAGATTCTCGTCCCAGCGTTCGCCGGGATGAACATTCAGGCAATACGTCAGATGAAGGGGAGGTTTGTGGCGAAGGAGCATGGTTCCCTAAGCTTTCAGGGCCGCGATCCCTTCCTTGATGATCGCGGGATCCAGGGTGTGGATTTCGGCGCGGTGGCCGATGGGGGCAGGGAGGGTAATGGTCAATGGGCCGCCCAGGTGTTCCTGGAAACGGGTCAATCCGTCCAGAATCGCCAATGAGCCGTCCGGTTTCAGTGCGGCTAGGTGTCGGTGCCATACGGGAAGACCTGCGGACTTAAGACCGGTGATCAGGTCGGCCCATGCCCGTTTGGAGATGAATCCCACTCTCATGGCGTAATAAGAGTCCAGCGCAATGCCAATGGCCACGGCCTCGCCATGGCGCAGGCGGTAGCCGGACATAACCTCAAGCTGGTGCGCTGACCAGTGCCCGAAATCAAGCGGTCGGGCGCTTCCTGTCTCGAAGGGATCGCCTCCATTGCGGATATGATCAAGATGCAGTCTGGCGCACTCTATCACCAGACGTTCCATGGTTGGGGTAGTACGAGCTTTCAGGGCGCCAGCCTGGCGACACAGGAATGCGAAAAAGCGGCGATCCTTGATCATGGCCACCTTGAAAGCTTCGGAAATTCCGGCAATCCAGTCCCGGTCAGGTAGGCGGTCAAGAAAATCAAAATCGTTGATAACGGCGAATGGCGGGGCAAAGGCCCCCAGGAAATTTTTGCTGCCGAAGAAGTCGATCGCGGTTTTGACGCCGACCCCGACATCATCTTGGCCAACCACCGTGGTGGGCATACGGACCGTCCGCAATCCCCGGTGTACAAGCGAGGCGGCCAGTCCGGTCATGTCGAGGACGCTGCCGCCGCCAATGATCAGTACCACGCTTTGTCGATCCAAGTTGCGGTCGGCCATCAACTGGATCATGTTCGTGACGCCGGATAAATCATGCTTGGCCCGTTCACCCCCCTTGACATGCACAATCGGTCCTGCCAGTTCGAGCGTACGGTGATAAGCCTTGAAATAACGGCTGATCCGGGCGTCACAAGCTGGCCAGACCTTGGCGGCACCGTCATCCACGCAGACCATCACGCGATGCCGCCGTTTTTCACGGAGACGGTCAATGGTGTTGGCGAGCAGGGGATTTGCAGGCGAAAACGTGTTTCGGAGGAAAAACACGGGGTAGTCGAAAGGCACCGAGAGGCGCTGGTGGAAAGCGGTGAGGCGCATCTTCACGAGGCCGCCTCCAGATGGCGCTTTACCACGTTGGCCAGTTCAAGAAGTGTAGTGGGTGTGCCGGGGAGCGGGCAGGTGGCGGCCCAAGCCGCCTGGCGGCCCGCGCCAAGGGCACCATGGGATCCCAAGATACGCGACGTATCCTGACTGACGGAGATGGGGGGCCAGCCAAAAAACAATTCACAAGGATCGTAGCCGGGTTTGTTATGGATATCCACATGGCTGGCAAAGTCCGGCGCCTTCCTCTTATCGATCCACCAGGGATAGGCAAACCAGTAACCGGGTTTGGCCACAAGTATCAGTTCACCGCTATGTGGGTGGGCAATACCGGCGGCGTGCTGCTCTTGGGGGCCCAGAATGGCGTCGATTCCCTCCACTGCGGACAGCGTGAGTTTGGTCGTCTCTGCCTCTGCCGGGGTTCGCAGATAGATATGGGCGATCTCGTGGTCCACCATGGCAAATGCCTGGCTGGAGTGGAAGTCGGGATAGAGCATCCCGGCAACGGTTCGCGTTTGGAACAAACCCGCCTGCAGCAAAGCCCGGTTCGGGAAGATGGCTTGAGTGACCGGGCTGATGGCGTAGTCGCCGAAAATAATAACATCATAGCCATTCCGGTCAGCCGCGTCGCGGATGAGGGCGATTTGTTTCATCAGGGTTTCAAGCGACCGCAGGGCTGAAGGATGGGTGGGGCCATGTCGCTGCAGGTCGTAGTCGAGAGCTGGGAGATAGGTTAGGCAAAGATCGGGCGCCGAGTTTGGATCTGCCAAAAGGAGCGCCGTGGCCCGGGCGATCCAGTCGGAAGACGAGGGCGAGGCTAGGGGGCCCCAGTACCGGTGAAGGGGGAATGTTCGGCCGATACGCTTGCTCAGAGATTCGTATAACCCGGCAGGCTTGCAGTAAACACTTTGAACCATGCCGCCGCCATGCTTGTGGATGGGGGCCGGAGACAGGATGGTGTCCGCCGCTTCTCCCAGCGACTGCTGCCAGAACAGCATGGCCACCCGGTTTCCCTGCTGACGGAAAGTATCCCATATTCGGGGGCCGGACACCAGCGCTGACGATTGTTCCCAGAGGAGGGGACGCCGGAGTTCGCGATGAAACCGGCCATTTGCCACCATGCCATGACTTGAGACGGGAGTGGCGGTACGGAACGAGGCTTGAACCGTGCAGGTCAAAGCGGGGAATACGCTCTCCAGAGGCCTGAATTGTAGCCCCGCCAAATTCTGGCCAAAAGCTTGGGTCAGGAAATCATATCCCAGTCCAGCCGCCTGAATGATGACGAGTCGTTTTTTCACAATGCTATAAGCGTTTCCAACAACATAATAGTTCACCCGTATTCGGCTGCCTTAACTACCATAAAACCATTTGCCAAGCCAACCGCTTACAGGAAAGAAGAAAACCAGCAACAAGGCAGCCCCCTCGCCGGTTCCACCGCAGGAGGCGCAAATGGCCGCTTGTGTGAAGAGTAGCCCCCGGATCAAGCCGGCCACAGAGGCTTGGATCACTCTTGGCTTGGCATTTGGGTTGAGTTGGGCGGTCCAGACAATGGCCCAGAGGAGTGACATGGCAGTTAGGATAATCGTCAGGGGAGTCAAGTGGGTCCAACGCGGGGCCAGGGTGACAGTCAACCACACCGTCAGGATGACCGGGATGCCCCAGCGGCTCCAGTTGGGAATACGTGAGTCATCCGGGTTAGCCTCATGCCGCGCGATCAAGGTGATCAATGCAATGAACAGGGTGAGAAAGAGCGCGGCGACGAGCACCGATGGCGCCATGATGCCTTGGAGACCCATTACGGAAGCGCCCAGCAGCAAGCTCAGTCCCCGGCAGATTCCCATGGCGAAGGGAGACAGCCAGGCAATCCTCTTTCCCGCTGCATTATAGAACCATACGGCGAGGGCCAGGAGAATTCCTGCGGTGAGGGCGGTTCGCCCGGCGGGAAGGGTCAAGATCAGTCCGATTGCCGTCAGGCCTATGGCCACCAGGCGCACAGCCGCTGGGCTCGCGGCGCCTGAAGGGATGGGCCGGCTAGGCCGTTCGCGTGCGTCGACAGAGCGATCAAAGAAGTCATTGGCCAAGAGTCCGCTGGCGTAAAATGCGAGTGCGGCGCCGATGACAACATAGACCGGGTTCCATGCGAGGGTACGGTTGAGCGCCATCGCGGCCAGCAAGGCGCCCACAAGGGGATCGCCGGGGATCGTAAACAGATTTGGCGGCCGGAAAAGCGAAATCCATCCTTTCCCTTTGTCCTGTAGGCGATCGGATGTCAGTGGATATATCTCGCGAGGCATTTCCTTGTGGCAGTTCTGGTTAGGGTCGTTGGCCATAGGGGGAAGATACCGATAATTCACTTCCGGCATCAATGCGCAAAGTGCGGTGGAATTCCGCACGGGCACACATGACTTCCGTAAAACCCGCACAGGATTTATTATTTCCGCCTCCGTCGGTAATAACAATTCTGACTACTTCGTGATCTTGGTGAGCTTCTCTTCAAACTCTTCTCTTGAGCGCCATAATAGAAGCCACAAACACTATGAGTTGCATCCAATAATTCTTGTGCTAAACTGTTTAGCATGAATAATCCGGCAAGCATCAGAGAGGTCGCAAGAGCCGCTGGGGTCTCAATATCTACGGTCTCGTTTGTCCTGAACGGGAAGGCTGATAGGTACCGAATAGGCCATAATACTCAAGCGCGCATTCTCGCCGTTGTCCGTCAACTAGGCTACCAATCAACCCCAATCGTCAAGGCCAACGCCTCTCGTCAAATTCCTGCTGCAAGTCAGGATGGCGGCAAACCGGCTGAAAAGATTGGTCTCGTTCTTTCCACTGCCAGCCCGCCCAACTCACTTGCGATGATCCTTGGACTGGAGCCGGTACTCGCCGTAGCGGGATATCATTTGATTGTCATCGTCGTTCCGGCTGACCCGGTGGCTACCCGTACGCGGGTGATCCAATTATTGCATGACGGCGCTGCCGGAATCGTGTGCTGCCCCAGCGTTTTCTCCGCCGTATCGGCGACGGTGTCCAGCGCCTGTCCGGTGATCGTTCTTTGGCAAGGCGCCGGCCAGGCCATGGTGGCGACGTTGCGCCGGACACCAGAGAGCATCGCCATCCCCGTGATTGTCGACCCGCCCGCCACAGTCCCGGAACCCGTTCCGGTCGCTACGCCTGAGCCCGAAGTTTCCGCGTCACCGGTTCCGTCGGTGCTTCCCTCTCCAGTGCCTGAACCGGCAACAACACCGGAATCGGTTACAGTGGAAATGCCCGCGCCGGCGCCGGTGGCTGAGCCGGAAGAAACGCCTGTTCAACCAACGAGTGAACCCGATCCGGTGGCCATGCCTGAGCCGACACCGCAGCCGACGCCAGAGCCAGTCATAACACCGGAAGTAGCAGTGTCTCCCCCCGTGATTGCCGAGCCACCCGCCACAGTCCCGGAACCCATTCCGGTCGCTATTCCTGAGCCGGTGATTGCCCCGGAGCCAATACCGGAGGCGATCCCAGTGGTTCCCGTATTATCACCTGTGGAGCCGATACCGAGTGAACCAACTACGAATCCGGAACCGGTCGCCGATGAGCCACCTGTGATGCCGAATGGTGCGACCGAATCCCAAGCGTCGCCGATGCCTGAATCGCAAGACAATGAACGCTAAACGCGTTTAGCAATAGATATATCTGCG
>JBAXPK010000024.1:0-41033 GCA_037132275.1 bacterium | reverse complement strand
GGTTCGCACAGAAATCGGGGCAGACATGACCCAGGCGTTCAAGCTCGGGTTACCGCCGAGGATCGCGCCCCAGCAGTGGTCCCCACTATTCGCGGCCGGACCGCCAACTGTGACAGGATTCACCCACTCCCACGATTTCGTTGAGATTTTATCAAATACCTGCGTGGACGCCGTCCAAACCGCAGGCCCATTCTCCATATCATCAGCAAAATCCAGCCCAAGCGGCTGCACCACGTATATAGCCGTACCAAAGGGAGCATTGGAATTACCCGCCCAATCCGCCACCGCATTACCCCTCACACTCATCGAAACCTGCCCCAATCCAATGATGTTGGTGACGGAAACAAGAAACCGCATCCCGCCGCCCCGGATGCCTCCCAGGGCAATACCCGGTATGTTGGAGGTCACAACGAGGTCATTCGTATCCAATCCCGTGACGGATTCATTAAACTTGATTTCAAAAACAGCAGACTGATCGCTTCCCCCCAATGACTGGATCGTGCCCACAGGAGGCTGTATATCCGGTTGTGGATTCTGGGTGAATTTCAACGCCATATGATTGGCCAGCCACTTCTCACCGTTATAGGAATACTTATTACACAGGGCGCCATATTCATCCTCGATTCCAATCGTGGCGCTTTGCCCTGAACCATAGGTGTCATTTCCCTCAGCAACGTCCTTGTACTGGAAGATAATGTCATTATTGGAGTTCCCCGCAGCCTCCTCAATGATTGCCTGGACACTGAATTGGGCGGTGGGATCGGCGGAGTGGAACGCGGCGTCCCAAGTCACCACCAGCTTCCGGTGCGGGGCATCGCCCAGCACCTTGTAATACATCATCGCGGGATACTGATTCCCCTCAATCGCGTCCCATAACGGACACAACATCCCAAAGGGTGCCACATCGGTGAGCAAATCTTCATTCAAAGACGAACCCAATCCGTCGGGGAGAAATCCCATAAGTCCATGGGGGGAAATATATAAAGCCGAGTAGATGTCGTCGTAAAAGCCAATCTGAAAGGGTAGTGGAAACGGGGTATTCACACTCACCGACGGGCCAACATAGTCATGAGCCCCGGCAACGGGGTCGATCCAGTCATAATCCACAGACGTCATGGTATAGTTCTTGGCAATGTGCAAGATTACCTGCCGTGTTGTCGTCAACAGGGTGATACGATTGGTAAACGTCACCACATCCCGATATACGCCCGGCGCCAAATTCGTTGCCGCCGCCTGGTTGATGGACAAGGTCACGAGTCCTACGTCCCCCACTGCCGCGGTAACGGTAGAGGAACTGATATCAAGCCAGGGGGTTCCGGTTCCAAAAACAGACCACGTCAAGTCCTTCGTGTCGGGATTCCGAAGTGTGTACACTTTACTGGCGGGCAAATAGGGCCCCGTACCGACTGGCCCACCGGCGCCATATCGGCCTTCGGGAGAGACAAAATTAAAAGTTCCAATACCCACTGCAGCCCACGCCACATTGACGAAAAACGCCGCATTGGTAGTAGCCCCGGCGGCATCCGTTTCCTGTGCCGCAGCCAACCAGTAGTCACGGGCCATCGTGTAGTCGGTACTGGGAATCATATAGGAAGTCAAGGCGAGGTAGGCCACCTTTTCCGCCGCACGAATGCCGATTCCGGGGAGATAATAGATGATGTCCTCATTGGTTCCACTCCCCCCGTCGCAAAGAAGATAGAAGAAGAAATTCTGAACGCTATCGTTCTGGTGAACCTCATTGTTGAAATCCCAATTAATGCCCTTGTATTTGGAAGGTTGCCCCTTGGCCTTGGGATTCTTCATGTCGCGGATTACCCCAACCTCCGGAGCCGTATCCTCGCCCATAAGCCAATCCGAATGGCCGGGAATACTGTTCGGGTAGGAAGCCCTGCCATCCGGCTGATAATAGAACTCCACACAGGTTCCAAAAATGTCCGACATGGACTCATTCAAGGCGCCGGATTCATCCGCATATATCAGGTCTGCACTGTACTGGTCCACCCCATGGGTCAACTCATGGCCCATGACATCCAAAGCGCAGGGTAACTCATCATACAGTTCAATTGAGGATCCATTCCAGAAGGCATTCTGCTGACCGGTATTATGGACATTGGCGCGCGCCATCAGCCCGGCGTCATTAATACTATTACGGCCATGGCGAACCCGATAGTAGTCCTCCACGGCCTGAAGATTGTTTGCCGCGGACATCTCCATCCGATCGGATGTACCCCAATCGTTAGTCCCCCGGTAGGCGTAATCATTGATCGCGACATTGTAGACATACCACGTGTTGGCGAAACTCCAGAGAAAAAAATTCGTCGTAACTTCGCGCCAACCGGCGATGGTAGCCGTGCCCCCTCCCTCCTGTGTCAGAATACTGCCGGTAATCGTGGCACTCCCACCGGAACTGGGTGCGGAGATGGAAGGAATATCATTATAACGCAGAAGAATGGCTCCCGTAGCGGCGTTAATCCAATAGCGCCAACGCCCCATATCGGTTCCATTTTTATAGGATACCGTCACTTGATAGGCTAGGGACGGCTCCACACCACCATAGGCAAATATGACCAGTTCCGGCCCGGCTGTCACCGTTCCGGGAAATTTCCCCATGGCCTTCTGGTCGGCCATTGCGGCGTCCACGGCCTGCTCCCCCGTCAGCGTGGCGACCACATCAAGATTGCCAATGGGCTGATAGGCGCCGTTTACCGTTCGCGCCGTGCCCTTCCCGTCAAAATGAACGATGACCTGCCCGCCGAAAACCGGCAACCCTTTGTAGGCTTGATTGAGCCGGACATGCCGATAACCACTTTCCGAGGTTGCAACGGAGTGCGGCGCGAATTCCTGACCCGCATCCTGAATGCCGTACAGTCCGCCCAGTTTTCCCATCACAGACACGGCCTGTTGCTTCAGTTGAACTTCCCCCGCCGCCCCGGAGGCGATTGCCGCCCCGGTTACGCCAACGCCCCTGCCTTGACTTCCGCCCATCAAATCCAGTCCACTCACCGTAGAGGGAATACCGTGGTGCTCATCCCACCTGACCGCGAGATCCGGCCGCGCTGCGGCGGCCTGTTGACGCCCCTTCAAGGCCACAGTCGACACAGCGCGATGTACCGCCTGAGTCGCCTGCACCGAGATACCGGCCGGCATTTTCGGGCCATCAGGCATGAAAGCCTGAACCGGCGGCGTGACAAAAGCCACAAGGCCCAGACACACCGCCTGCCAAACAACTTTTCTAAAGCTGCGCATAGCTAGAATCCTCGTCAGGGCGCCACGGCCTTGGGTTCATTCGTTGAGGCTTGCCTGTTCAATTCCCGTCTTTTAAGTTCGTTGATGGCCCAAATCTTGGGGTTGAGCGCCCCCCGCTCTTCGCGCAGTTTCCCCTTCCGATCCTGAAGGGCTTGGAAAGCCGCAAGGTCTTCATTGTATCTTGCCTTGGCCTTCTGGAAGTCAGCATCCGCCTCCAGTCTCTTCTTATATTCCGCGCGGAGTTGATTCAGTTCATTGATAAGAGCCTCCATTCGCTCCTTAACCTTCTTGCCTTCAACGTCAGCCGGAACAAAATTGGTGCTGATATTGGCAAGGATCCTGCTGTCCTGAATCACCGAATCGCGCAAAAGGCTCAATCGTTGCGGCAGGTCTTTCATCTCCTGATCCAGAGCGGCTTGCTTCTGCTCAAGCTGGGGCAGGTCGTTCGTCAGAGCCGTCATATTGGTGACCACGGGCACCATGTTAAACCGATGAATAGGAACGCCGGCGGCATTGGTGGTAACGTGATGGGAGCCGGGAACCTCGACGGCGGATGAAAATTGAGCCCATGCATCCACCAAATCGTCCTTCGCTGGCGTGGCGTTTGTCGCTTGCATGGCGTTTGTGACCGCCTGCCTCCTCACGGCCATGAGGGACGACGCGTCACTGACGGGGGATATGACGGATGGGTCAACAGGCGGCGCCTCCTGGGCGTATAAGAGGCCTGAAGAAAAGAATACAACACTCATCGCTCCGACCACCGTTTGCCGTAGGCATGACATAACATGAACCCTTTCCGTAGAGGAAATTTAAGCCAAAACGCCGTCAAATCAGTCCAATTACTATCTCACCATTATTGCGTATCGCCTTATCAAAAACAAGAAAAATCACAAATCTCCCTTTTGATAAGACTCCGCACCAACTCCGAAAACCCAACACAATCGCCTCAAGTTACGGGGTATGGGATCCCCATCAGGCGCGATACCGTATGGCAATGGTCAGACCATTCCGCCTGCTGCCATTCTTGGCCGGCCTTGATCCGGGACTCGTACCAGCCGAAATCCAGGCCCATGGGCGCGCCCAGATGGGTCTTTTTCCGTAGCGCCGCGACGGCGTCCATCGCGTCAAGTTCGCCCAGATTGGCCTTGATATAGTGATAGGCATCGCGGAACGGCATCCCCTGCCCTACCAGTTCCAGCGCGCGGTCCGTGGCAAACACGCCGGGAGTAAACGCTTTCAGGAGCGCCTCCTGATCCACCCCCATGCGGTCAATCATCCGGGGCATGATCCCGAGGCAGGCGCGCGTCATAGCGATGCCCTCCATAAAGGGGCCCTTGGTTTCCTGCAGGTCACGGTTATAGCCGCCGGGCAAACACCGGGTGATATCCATCACGGCCGTTTCACAAGCCATGACCCGTGCCACACGGGCACGCACCAGTTCGACCACGTCGGGATTGTTCTTCTGCGGCATAATGCTGCTACCGGTCCCGTATTCCGCAGGAAGCGTGAAATAACCGAACTCGGGCAGCGTGTAGAGCATGAGATCCTGCGCCATCCGTGAGAGCGAGAGCATCACCTGCGTCATTGCCTGGAGAATCAGAGCCTCTATTTTGCCGCGGGCATTATTGGCATAGAGCACATTATGAACCGGCCGACTGAAGCCGAGCAAACTCGCGGTCAGGGCCCGATCAATCGGGATCGGCACCCCGTAACTCGCCGCCGACCCGAGCGGGCATTGGTCATTGAGTTCATACACCGCCATGAGCAATGACACATCATCCAGGAAACTCTCCGCATGGGCTGATGCCCATAACCCGACCGAACTCGGCATGGCCGGCTGCATATGGGTGCGCCCCACCATGGGAACCTCCACATGACGACGGGCAAACCGCACCAGGGCGCCGGCCAGGGTCAGTGCCTCGGCCACCGTTCCGATCAACTGCTCGCGGGCAAACAGGCGCAGATCGACGGCAACCTGGTCATTCCGGCTCCGACCGGTATGAATCTTCTTTCCCAAATCGCCGAGTTTCGCCGTCAGGATCCGCTCCACGGCCAGATGCACATCCTGGTCGTCCATGGAAATGGCAAACTGTCCGCTGGCGGCACGCTGCATGATCGCCTGAAGTTCCCGGATGACCGAGCGCCGTTCGGCATCGGTGATAATTTTGGGGCGCACGGGCATGCGTGACAACATGGTCACATGGGCCGCCGACCCAATGCAATCGGCCTGCACCAAGGCCAGATCAAGCTGAAGATCGCTACCGGCGGTGAAATCCAGAACCGATGAATCAATTGCCCCTACGGTTGTTTTTCTCGTTGTTTTTCGTGTTGCCATGTGAAACTCCTCATTTCTTCCTGTTTCTCGGCTTCGTCAACATAAGCCTCCATCCGACTTTTTTCAAATTCCGGAATCGCCTCCCCCGGCGGAAGCGCTCCAGGGCTTTGATAGTCCGCCACGAAGCCCTTTTCAAACGCATTCACGTAGGCTTCACGGGCGCGGGTTATCTTCGCCAGACTGGCCAGGGCATCATCCGCACGCTTGAGTCGGAACTCCAGGCCCAGACTCCAGGCCCCGCGCGCCACGCCTTCATAGAATAAGACATACAATCTTCCCACCTCAACCAGTTCGGGCGCCTTTCCTGCCAGCAGCGCTTGAATTCGCATCATTTTCGCACTCGCCAACATCGGCACGGCAGGATACTGCTTCCGTTTTGAAATCACCTCGGAGGGACTCAAGGAAATGGAGATCGGGTCATGCCTCATCGGGCGAGGCACCGGCACCTGAAGCCAGACTTCGGCACGCAACTGCTCAATCAAATCCGGCGTCAGGGCGCCGAGTTCCTGGACGACCTGCCCCTGTCTCTGGAGCCAGTCCCGCCACGTTGCCTCCAGAATCGACGGCGACGCCGCCCCCGTCACCCCGGCCAGCCAATCCAGCGTCAACGGCTGCTTACTCGCCAGGCGATCGTGGATACTATCGCCACTCCCGGGATAGGACATTACCCAGGCGACGACCAGACTGCATAACGCCTGGCGGCCATGCCACCCGTCGGGGAGTTTATTCCACTGAACCACTTCACTGAGCGGAACCGCCGCCAATTCCGAGCCGGCCCCGACCACAATCGCGCGGCTTCGCGCAAGTTGCTCCCGGTCGCGCGAGCCCGCCAGTCCCACGGACCACCACTCGGGAATCCCGGACTCTGTGGAGGCAGCGGCGGAATGGGGACTGAGAAACGCCAGCAAAGCGCCGAGCACACAACTCGAAAAGACAGAAGACTTCACCACTAATCCAAGAAATGAGGAAATCCAGAAAAGAAAATGATGTTGCGGCATTTTTATTCGGGAGTATCCGAACCAAAAATTCCGCAACGGTTTTTCGAGGAATTCGGGAATGTGAGCGAAAGGCCTCTTCATTTATTTTCGATTTCCAGAAAATGTTTTGTTGTCTGGATTTCTTCCATTTCTTCAATTAGTGGTGAGGTCTTCCCGTTATTCTATCGCCAATCGTTATTTCCCTGCGGGTTCCAGGAACAGGTCGGCCCGGGTTTCCTCAAGGGCAATCGTCCGGAGGGCATCCACCACCTTGGTCTCTGCAATGATATCGGGGAACAGGGATGCGAAATAATCAGTCGCGACATCACGGGTCGATCCCAGGAGAGGCAAATGCCCTACCCACCCTTTTCCCGGCATTAAAACCCCGCCGATAAAGGATCCCTGAAAGCTCACGGTAACGGGGAAACTGATTTTTGCCAGGAAGGTCACATTGGTGGCGGGAAACCAATTGAAAGCGGCATAGAGATTGAAAGAGCCTGGCTTGAGATCAATCGTCAGCACCCGGAGATGTTTACTTTTCGCGCGCTCCGCCAGAAAGCCGTTCAGTTCCCCTTCCTGCAAATCGAGTGAAACGGGCTTGTTATAAGACAGTGCGGCGCGAATCGCTTTCGCCTTGATGGGAATCTGCTGCAACCCCGCCGGGTCGGTGAGAACCGGAACCGGCTTAAGAGGCCAGAGCGCCAGGCCAATTCCCCCCGCCAGCGCCAGAATGACGGCCGTTGCGACCAGCCAGCGGGCCAGTTTCCCGAAATCAAATGCACGGCGCTCGTCAAGATCGGACATGGAGGTGGCCTGCAAATTCAGCTTCTGGGCGCATTGAGAGCAGAATACCCGGCCGAGTTCATTCTGAAACCCGCATTTTGAACACTCAATTTTGATCGCCATGTATTATCTCCTATAACTCGCCATAAAGGGCTTGGCGCTTACTTCTTTTCACTGCTTGCGGGGGCGACGCCTTTTCCCGCAGTGGGGCTGGGGCTTGCACTGGGAGCAGGGCTGGAAGCGGAACTTGGGTTGGCATCCGCCTTGGCGCCGCTGTTATAGTTGGAACTCCGGTAATCCGTCTGATAAAAGCCCGACCCCTTGAAAATAATCCCGGCCCCCGACCCCATCAGGCGCTTAACCGCCCTCTTGCAGGTAGGACACCGCTTCAGTTTCTCATCTTTAATGCTTTGGAATACATCGAAGTGTCCACATTTCTTACACTCATATTCGTATGTCGGCATACCCTGTCAATCCTCCACACCGCTTCAATCAATAGAAGGCATCATGGTATAGAGGAGGCGGAGCGCTGTCAATTCCCCCAAGCACCGCACAGTTATCTCCTACCCCAGAGAGGATTACGATTACGATTAAGATTACGATTATGAACTGTTTTCGTCCCCTATGGAACTCACATGCGCCCATCCCGCTCCCCTGAGCTGAGGTTGACCATGAGTGGTGGGAAACGCCAGCGTTTCCCACCACGCTTCCGCTTTTGATCAGCCCTCCGCCGCCTTTGAAAAGAGGTGACTGTGGAAGGTGATGAAAAATAATCCGGACTGGATGATGCATCGCAACCCGATGGCCTCGGCCTCACTTAGCCCGATCGTCAGGCGGGTCAACTTCCCGCTTTCCTTCTCCTTTCGGGACAAGCCGAATGAATACCCGCTCTTTTCAGGGATCCGCCCGAATGAGATGACGGTGTTGGCCTTCTCGGTATCATGATAAAGTCCGTTTTTCTGGCCTCCCACCCGCTCCTGCTTCCCTTCCAACACCAGCAGCAACTCACACAGGTCGCCAAAATCCATCTTCACGGTCAGTTTATTTTCCCAGTCAAAAGACGAATAGCCGCGCTTTTCCCCATCCCGCTCCGGTGCCGTCTTCTGGGCGGCCATTTCAAAAAAGAAACAATTATACCGGTCGCCCTCGCGCCGGTTTACACGCGGATCAATCTGCAGCGCCACCCCGTTTCCCGACGATGTCGGATGATAATACGTCAGTTTCTGATCCCGCGGTTTCGCCCCATTTCCCTGCTTGCCCGTTTCTGTCGTCATGGACTTTTCTCCTTGTACGGAATGTCCCCCGGCCCCGGTCAGGAGCCGGCACACAGGACATCCTTTATCTCCACAACGTTCTATTACTTAATTTATTTTAATTAAATGAAAATATATTTGCATCCCATCAGTCAGAATGTAAGAATTTAGACTTTACATGACTGATCACGAACATGGCGGAAATCTGAAGCGATTGGCGCAGGAGGCAGGACGCAGCCCCTGCGACGTTCTGGATTTCAGTGCAAATATCAACCCCCTCGGTTTCCCTGACTGGCTTCGCCCGGTGATCAGCCGTCACATTTCCGATCTGGCTCACTATCCGGATCCCGGCGCCTCCGCCCTCACTCACGCCATCGCCGCACGCTATCGCGCCACACCTGACGAAATTCTCACCGGCAACGGCTCCACTGAGTTGCTCGCCCTGCTGGCCCAAACCGCCGCCACCCCCCGTGCCATCATTCCTGTCCCCTCCTATTCCGACTACGCCCACGCCGCCCGACTTGCCGGCATGGCGATCACCGAGTGGCCCTTGAGTGAAGCCTCTGGATTCGAACTTGACCCCACCCTTCTGGCTCCCTTGCTGAACACACCCGCCACAGTTTTTATCGGTCAGCCAAACAACCCCACCGGACGCTTATGTCCCGTTCAGCCCCTGCGTACACTGGCGGAGGCCCACCCGGACTCCCTTTTCATTGTGGATGAAGCGTTCGGCGATTTCGCGGACGACTTCGACAGCCTGACCGTCAAACGGCCTGCCAATGTCGTCGTATTGCTCTCGCTGACCAAAATATTCGCCATCCCCGGACTGCGACTGGGGTGCGCCATCGCCCCTGCCAGTCTTGCGAAAAAGGTACGGGAACGTCAGCCGTTGTGGAGCGTAAACACTTTGGCGCAGGCGGTTGGCGTGGCCGCTCTTCAGGACACCGATTACGTGGCGCGTTCCCGTACCCTAGTGCGCCAGGAGCGGGATTGGCTTCTCGCGGAATTACGCGGCATTCCCGGGCTCATCGTCACTCCCGGCGCCGCCAACTTCCTCCTGATCCGGTCGACGGGCTCCGCACCCGATGCCCCCACCCTCGCGAAACGGCTCCTCACGGAACACGGCATTGCCATCCGGGTGTGTGATAATTTCAAAGGTTTGGATAAGCGATTTTTCCGAATTGCGGTCCGTCCTAGAACCGAAAACGAACGATTGATTGAGGCCCTTCACTCAGTCATCGATTCACGCCGCGCCACACCCCGCCCGCGCCACACCCCGGCCATCATGTTCCAGGGGACAACCTCCAACGCCGGGAAGAGTGTCATGACCGCCGCGCTGTGCCGCATCCTGCTGCAGGACGGCTACCGTGTGGCGCCCTTCAAGTCACAAAACATGTCGCTCAACTCGTTCGTCACCCGGAGCGGGGGCGAGATGGGCCGTGCACAGGTGGTTCAGGCACAGGCCTGCCGTGTCGAACCCGATGTCCGGATGAATCCGGTTCTGCTGAAACCCAACTCGGCATTGGGATCCCAGGTCATTCTGATGGGAAAACCGGTGGGAAACATGTCGGTCGACGAGTACATCCGTTTCAAACCGGAAGCCTTCAAAACCATCTGCCGGGCGTATGACGAACTGGCCGCCGAGCACGATGTCATCGTACTGGAGGGCGCAGGCAGTCCCGGCGAGGTCAACCTGAAGTCACACGATATCGTCAACATGAACATGGCCCGTTATGCCGGTTCGCCGGTACTGCTGGTGGGCGATATCGATCGCGGCGGAGTCTTTTCAGCCTTTGTCGGCACCCTGGAGGTTCTGGCGGAATGGGAACGCGCGCTTGTGGCGGGCTTTGTGGTTAATCGTTTCCGCGGCCAGGAATCCCTGCTGCGCGACGCCCTCGATTATATGCTTCGGACCACCGGCCGCCCCGTGTTCGGGGTCATCCCAAACCTATCGAACTTGAACCTACCGGAAGAGGATTCGGTTACATTCAAAAGCGGTGTGATGGATCAGAAAAAACCGGATGGGGCGGCTGTTGAGATTGCGGTGATTGATCTTCCGCACATTTCCAATTTTACCGATTTTGACGCCTTCAGAATGGAGCCTGACGTCCATTTACGCATAGTCCGCTCCGTCGGCGACCTAGGTGCTCCTGATGCCGTGATCATCCCGGGCAGCAAAAATACGCTCAATGACCTGGCCGCCCTGAAGCAGTCGGGACTGGCGTCCCGTATCCAGCACCTGGCCACCACGGGCAAGACCGAGATCGTCGGGATTTGTGGGGGGTTCCAAATGATCGGCGTGGAAATTGAGGATCCTGACAGCGTGGAGACCTCCAGAGGCCGGGCCAGCGGGCTGGGCTTGCTGGAGATGCGAACCGTGATGAAGGATGAAAAAACCTTATTGCGGGTCACTGCGCGACACGCCCCCTCCGGGCTCACCGTGCAGGGTTACGAGATTCACCATGGCCAAACCCAATCCGCAACGCCTGCCCCCCTATTCGTCCGTTCTGACGGGGAATCCATCGGGATGGCCCATGCCGGCGGCCATGTGTGGGGCACTTATCTGCATGGTGTGTTTGATTCCGACGAATTCCGGCACTGGTTCATTGATCACCTCAGGAGCCGCCGCGGACTCGGCGCACGGGGATGCGTCACGGCTGCCTACGACATTGAACCGGCATTGGATCGACTGGCTGAAACAGTCCGAAACGCCCTGGACATGAAAGCCCTCTACCCACTGATGGGCTTACGATGACCCTTACGGTGCAAATACTCGCCGCCGTGGCGCTTGATCTCCTTATAGGCGACCCCCGCTGGTTGCCGCACCCGGTACGGGGCATCGGTTGGATGGCCAAGCGGCTCGAGTCGCCACTGCGCCGCCTAATTCCGAACGAAACTCTGGCAGGCGTGGTGGTTGTGCTGCTGGTGGTGGGATCAACTGCTCTTGCCGCTTGGGGACTGATCCGGGGCGCCGATTCTCTTCATCCGATGGGGGGCGATCTCGTGTCCATATTCTTTATTTACACGGCGATGGCCGCACGCGACCTGGCCCAACACAGCCTGGCCGTCTACCGTGCCCTCATCGCCGGCGATCTCCCCCTGTCCCGCAACCGGGTTGGCATGATTGTCGGGCGCGACACCGCCATTCTTGATGAAGCCGGCGTCACCCGGGCGGCGGTGGAATGCGTGGCCGAAAGCACTGTAGACGGCGTTACCGCGCCACTATTTTTCGCCCTCCTGGCGGGGCCCGTGGGCGCCATGGCCTATCGCGCCATCAACACAATGGACTCGACTTTTGGATACATGACCCCGCGCTACTGCCGGTTCGGCTGGGCCTCCGCCCGTCTTGATGACCTGGCCAATTTCCTTCCTGCCCGCCTGACCGCGCCCCTGATCGGCGTGGCGGCATTCTTCCTGAGCCTGCGCCCGCTCGTGTCCTGGCGCATCCTCCGGCGCGATGGCCGCAAACATGCCAGCCCGAATTCCGGATTGCCGGAAGCCGCCATGGCGGGCGCGCTCGGCGTCCAACTGGGTGGCACAACCATTTACGACGGCGAACCCCTCGAGAAACCCACAATCGGCGATGCGCTAACGCCTCTTACCGCCAAGCATATTCTTCAGGCCAATCTCGTCATGTTCGCCACCATGGCCATATTTCTGGCCATCGGCCTACTGGCCCGCCGCGCTATTCTTTGAATCGTCAATATGGCGGGTGCTCCATATTGACAGGACGAATATTGTGGCTTATTATTATCTACTTTCATGAGATAAGGAGAGTATCGCGCAGGGGGAGAGGGAGAGATACGACAGGTGGTTGACAGCTGGAATAGAATAGTTCCCTTCGGATCCGTTATTCTGGATTGGTTCGGCTACTCGGCCATCATCCTGGTGATACTGGTACTGATAGCCCTCATTGTAAAACGATCCATGAATCTCTCCATTGCCTGTAAGATCACCAAAAATGGTGTCCCCCCGTCCGCCACGGTCATTCCTCGGGGAACCGAGAAAATCCTGGTTATGGATGACGACTCGCTCATGTTGGAATCCCTTCACAACGTATTGACTGGGTTGGGATATCAGGTAATTTGCCTGGGCAGTGGTGAAAAAGCTGTGGCTTACATGGAAAACAACTGCGCCGACTTGGTGCTACTGGATATGTTGACCGATCAGGGAATTGATGGCACCGAGACCTATCGCCGCATCCGGGCCATACGGCCCATGCAGAAGGCCATCATGCTCTCGGGCTATGCCGACCCCAAAAACGTATCCGGAATACGCAACCTCGGGGTGGAAACCTATCTCGTTAAGCCTGTCTCTGTCCTGCTCCTGGCCACTGCCATCCGCGCTGAACTCGACCGCCCTTAGGATGGGGATTACCCTGCGAACTGGAGATCATAGAGCCGCTTGTATTGGCCGTTGAGCCGAAGTAGTTCGTCGTGCGTTCCCGACTCGATAATCCGCCCCTTATCCAGCACGATAATCCGGTCACAATCGGCAATGGTGGATAGCCGGTGCGCAATGGCAAACACCGTACGTCCGGTCATGAGTTCATGAAGGGCCGACTGCACAAGCCTTTCGGACTCGGTATCGAGCGCACTGGTCGCTTCGTCAAGAATCATGATGGGTGGATTTCTTAACATCGCCCGGGCGATGGCCAATCGCTGCTTCTGTCCCCCTGACAACCGCACCCCGAGATCGCCAATCATCGTTTCATACTGCTGCGGCATTTCCATGATAAAATCATGGGCATGAGCCCGTTTTGCCGCCGTGATCAGGGCTTCGCGTGAGGCCTCCTTGGATCCATAACTGATGTTGTTCGCCACCGTATCATTGAATAAAACAGTATCCTGCGTCACAATCCCCATCAGGCGCCGGAGCGAAGGAATGGTGAACTCACGCACATCCCGGCCATTGATTCTCATGGCGCCGCCGGTGACATCATAAAAGCGCGGCAACAGGCTGACGAGGGTGGTCTTCCCGGACCCGGAGCCGCCCACAATCGCAATGCGCTGCCCTCCCCGGACCTCCAGATCCACCCCTTCCAGAATATTCCGTTCCGCGCCATACGAAAACACCACCTTATCAAATGATATGGAGTTAACAGGCCCGTCAAACGCCACTGATCCGGGATGTTCCTTCACATCCACAGCGGTATCGAGCAAATCAAATATCCGGTCGGCGGAGGAAAGAGCCTGCTGAATCTGGAGATGAACACGACTGATTTTTTTCACCGGCTCGTACATCATGAACAGCGCGGCGGCGTAGGTCATGAATTCCTCGACTTTCATGCCTTTGGCCCACACATACATCAACACCATGCCGACCCCGATGGAGGAGATGAAAACGATGATCGGCTCCACGGCGGAATTGGCCAGGGTCACTTTCATCGTCCGCCGGAAAAACGCCAGGTTCTGGTCACCGAATCGGCGCCCCTCGTACGCCTCCATGCCAAAAGCCTTGACCACCCGGACGCCCGTGATCATCTCCTGAAGCACCGAGACAAGGTCAGCCACCCGCTGCTGGGCCTCCCGGGTGAACCGGCGGACCCGCCGCCCGAATACCGCCACCGGGATAATGCAAACCGGGAAAAGCACAAGACTGATCAACGCCAGCCAGGGATCAATCCAGAACAGGGCGCCAACCGCCCCGATCAACGTCAGCGGCTGTTTGGCCAGATCTTCCACAACGACGGATACCGCATTTTCAGCCGCCATGGGATCGTTGGTGGTGCGGGCAATCAACTCCCCGGCGCGACTGGAAACAAAGTATGACAAGGAGAGTTCGTTTAGTTTCTTAAAAATAGCATTTCGAAGATCCATGACCACCCGTGACCCGACCCACCTAACCTGGTATCGGGTGATGAAATCAGCAATGCCACGCAGTAGTGCCACGGCTGGCAGGAAGAGCGCGGTCAAAATGACAAGTGAACGCGGCGTATTGGTATCAATAAACTTGGGAATACCCTTATAAATGAACGCCAGAAATCCGCTATTGGTCGCGGCAAAGAGTCCACCGAAAAGAATGCCGATGGCCAGTCTGCCCCGGTAGGGACGCGCATACTGCAACAACCGCCGATAGGTCTCAAAATCTCGACGTTTCCCATCCTGTTTGGACGCTGATGACATGAAAAAACCTTTCTCTTACAGGATCTTCCGGCCCTTGATGGCATGCGACAAGGTGATGGCGTCTGAATGCCCAATCCCGCTTCCCACAGGAATGCCCGTCGCCAACCGGGTCATCCGCAATTTCCGGGGCTTAAGCAATTCGGCGATGTAATTCGCAGTCGCCTCGCTTTCAACATCCATGCCCAGCGCCATGATCACTTCCTGAAATCCTTCATTGTCCACCCGCCTCAACAGGGCCTGCAACCGAATATCGCCGGGGCCTTCCCCGTGCATCGGTGAGATAATCCCCATCAGCGCATGATACCGTCCTTTGTAAGTTCCGGTTCGTTCGATGGCCACAATATCGCTGGAGTCCTGAACCACACACACCGTCAGACCGTCACGCGCCGGATGGGTACACAGCCGACAGGGCATTTCCTTAACCGTGGTGATACTGCCGCACAGGTCGCAGAGCCGGATGTTATCCCGCGCCTCGCTTAAGGCCTGCGACAGGTCGCGCGCCACACCGTCCGTATCCCCCGCCAGCCGATAGGCCATACGCTCGGCAGAGCGCCGCCCAATGCCGGGAAGTTTCCCCAGAGCCACGGTGATTCGATCCAGATACTCAAGCCCGTTCATGAGTTGGGTTACCGTCCGAATAAGCCCGGCATACCCAGCCCGGCCGTGACCTTCTGCATATCGGCGGCGGCGATTTCCCGGCTTTTCCGGATCGCCCCGTCCACGGCCGCCAGAACCATATCCTCAAGGAGATCCTTGTCGGCCGGGACTATAACCCGGGGGTCTATCTTGAGGCTGACAATACTTCCGTCGCCGGTTGCGACCACCGTCACCATGCCGCCACCACTGGAAAATTCAACCCTTTTTTCCGCCAGCTCCCCCTGGACGCGCTCCATGTCCTTCTGCATCGTCTGGGCTTGCTTCATCATTTTCATTACGTTCATAACATCGCCTCCACGCTAACGCTCACTCCCGGATATCCACAATGCTGCCATTAAAAAATTCCAGTGTTTTCCTCACCACCGGTTCCGCATACCAGTCCTGCCTCGATTTCGGGGACTTTCCCCCAACCGTTTTGGGTGTTTCCACGGTATGATCGGCAGGCATATCCGGCGTGTCCCCGGTTTGAATCAGCTGAAACTCAACATTAACCTGCCGCTTCAGAAACTGTGATACCACCCCTTGAACGGCGCTCACATACCGAGGACTCTGCATCAACTCCAGACTCTTGGCAAATTCGGGGTCAAACCCAATCACCACGCGCAGCGGTTCCACCGCCAGCGGCCGGGCATCCAATAAATGGTTGCGGGCCAATGCGACGATCCGCCCGACCCGCTCCACGATCTCAGGGCGCCATTGCGCCAGCATTCGGGCTAATTCGTCTGCCGCCGGCGCCACCACGGCGGGGGCCGCGGGAACCTGTGCGGGGGACGATTCCCGCACACGAGCGGGAACAACCGGCGGAGCCTCCCTCGGCGGGCCGGAACGGGAAGCTGCGGGCGCCGGGTTTCCGGCGTCCCCGACGCCCAGCACCTGCCGAAGGGATTCCACCCGCTGCAACAACTCATCCACCGAGACCACGGTCGACCGGGCACATCGGATCAGCGAGGTTTCCACCAGGGTCCGTCGTGACAGCGAATAGCGCATCCGATCTTCGGTCTGGGAGAGAATTTCAGCGATCCGCATCAGGCGGTCGGGTGTGGCCAGCTCCGCCTGTTTCCTCAAGCCGTCCAACTGCGTTGAGATCATATCCAGTGAGGTGGCGGCCTCGGGGGCACACAGAAAAATCAAGAGCGAACGAAACTGATCCAACAGTTCCAACACCAGCCGCTGCATGTCTTTTCCTGCCGAATCCAGCTCGGTAATGATCCTGACAATCTCAGCCACCTCCCCTTTCAGGATGGCGGTGGCCAGGAATTCCAGGGTCTGGCGCGACACCAGCCCGAAGACGGCCAGCACATCCGCCTCGGTGATCGCCTCGCCCCGGAAGGCAATCAACTGGTCCAGGGCCGATTCGGCATCACGGAGCCCCCCCTCGGCGCCACGGGCAATCGCCAGGGCGGCATCACTGTCGAGCGTGATCTTCTCTTCCTGGACGATCAGGTTCAGGCGCTCAATGATCAGGGCGACCGGGATGCGACGCAGGTCAAACCGCTGACAGCGCGACACGATGGTCGGCAGCACCTTATGCGCCTCGGTAGTGGCAAAGAAGAACTTCACATGGGCGGGCGGTTCCTCGAGCGTCTTGAGGAGGGCATTGAACGCACCCGAGCTGAGCATATGAACTTCGTCAATGATGTAGATCTTGTACTTCCCCTTGCTCGGGGCGAATTTGACATTGTCCCGCAGTTCGCGCACCTGCTCCACGCCGTTGTTCGAGGCGCCGTCGATTTCCAGGATATCCATGGAGGTGCCGGCCATGATTTCGCGACAGGAATCGCAGGTATCGCACGGGGTCACGGTGGGGCCCTGCTGGCAATTCAGGGCCTTTGCGAACAGGCGGGCGAGCGAGGTTTTACCGGTGCCGCGTGGACCGACAAAAAGATAGGCGTGAGCAATCCGGTTGGCCTTGATGGCATTCTGGAGCGTCTGGGTCACATGCTCCTGCCCTACCACGTCCCCAAACTGTTGAGGACGCCACTTTCTTGCCAACACTTCGTATGCCATAAGTACCCTCCCTCTCACATCAGCGAAACTCCGGTTCACAATAAGCCGGGCCCCGGCTCAAGTCAGGAAAACTACGGCGCCCGGAACCCTGGCATACCGTTGCCACCTTCCGGTTCTGGCGGGATTTTGCCGGCCTCCGTCGCATAGCCCCCGACCCTCACCGGTTCCCAGCTTATTGGGAACCAGATATTTACACTGGCACAATCAAACTCAATACGTTACCTATCCCCGTTCCCGCAATCAAGAGAAGATTCGGATGAGGAATTGGATAAAATGGTCAGGAAACGGCTGATTGAGTTTTTCGGGCTGAAACGCAGCATCACTGGTTTGCTGGGTATGGTTGTGCTGGTAGGACTCGGCGAGAAGATGGCCGAACGATTTCTACCGATCTACCTTTTGGCTCTTGGCAGTGGGGCCCTGTTGCCCGGACTTCTCAACGCCTTGGATAACCTGCTCTCCGCGCTCTACTCCTTCCCCGGCGGCTATCTCTCGGATCGGCTCGGCGTCAAGCGGGCTCTGCTGGTTTTTAATCTGCTGGCCATGGTCGGTTTCGTCATTGTCATTGCCGTCCCCTCCTGGCCCGCCGTGATTGTCGGCTCCTTCTTTTTCCTGTCCTGGACGGCCATTTCGCTGCCCGCCACGATGGATCTGGTGGCCAGTGTATTGCCGAAGCACAAGCGCACCATGGGCGTCTCGGTACATTCGCTGGTCCGCCGCATTCCCATGGCGCTGGGGCCAATCATGGGCGGCGTTTTCATTGATATCTGGGGCGAGGTGACAGGTGTCCGGTTGGCGTTTGTCGGCGCGCTGATCATGGCGGGACTGGCGGTCATCGTGCAACAGTCGCTGATCGAGGGTACGCCCCGGGGTACTACCACCGAAAAGGTTCCTCGCTCGGAGGCCAATCCGTTCCGGTTGTGGCGCGAGATGCATCCCTCGCTCAAAACCCTGCTGGTGTCCGATATTCTGATCCGCTTTTGTGAGCAGATTCCCTACGCCTATGTGGTCATCTGGTGCATGAAGGATGTGGCCGGCATCGCCACGGCTGGAATTTCCGGCAAGGCGTTCGGACTGCTGACCGCCGTTGAAATGGTCACAGC
Source organism: bacterium (assembly GCA_037132275.1). GTDB lineage: Bacteria > Verrucomicrobiota > Kiritimatiellia > CAIKKV01 > CAITUY01 > JAABPW01. Next base: position 22,550 of record JBAXPK010000024.1, on the reverse strand, counting down.
CATGCTGATCTATATCCCTGTCGCCTACCTGGCGGATAAGGGTAATAAGAAACCCTATGTGTTGATCACCTTCATCAATTTCACCCTGTTTCCGCTGGTCCTGTTTTATTCACGCTCCATGACCTGGCTGGTCGTGGCGTTCATCCTGCGGGGCTTGAAGGAGTTTGGCGAGCCCACCCGCAAGGCCCTGATCATGGATCTCGCACCGGAAGGAAAAAAGGCAGCCATGTTTGGAACGTACTACCTCTTCAGGGATATCGTGGTTTCCATTGGCGCCGGCGCCGGCGCATTCTTGTGGCAGCTTTCGCCCCAGGCCAATTTCATGGGGGCGGTCGTCTGTGGCGCAATCGGCACGTTGTGGTTTGCCTTCTTGGGACGCGCCCCCCAACAATCGGTTTCCGGCCCCTAAGGTATTTCGAAGGCCATATTGCCTTTTCCCCTGATTGTTTGCTTGCGAAAAAAGTCTGATCATTCCCAATAGTAAAGGAGTGGGATGGTCATGAGCACACGCCTTGGCAAAATAAAGAAGCATTTGTTTTCACGGGAGGTCATCTCCCCGGATCAATGCATGATGGGTTATATGCGCCTTATGGCCCGTACCACTCAAATCAACTCTGCACAAAATCTCTTCCATTCCTTTATTCGGAATGAGGCGCGTCGGCTTTCATCCCTGCGCCCCTCCTCCTCCTGCGCTGCAGAATCCCAGGCAACAGCGAAACACTGACGTCATTGACATCCCTACCCGTAAGCCGCTATGGTATCGCTCTATTACAGTAGAGATGGAGCCATGATGTGAGAAAAATCATTAAAGCGGTAAAAAACTGGATCAGCGGAAAACGTGTTCAAAAAGGGCATTCCGCCATCGTTTACGTGTATTCCCCCGGTAAGGAAGCCCATAACGGCGATATGAATCCCAACGAACAGGTGGCCATCCTTCGCAGGCTTTCCTCTTTCGTCAACAAGGAAGGCATTCCTGTCACGATCATTTTTCCGGGGCGCCCGTCCCGCAAAATCCCTGATGGCGCAAAGCAGGACGGGGTTCAAGCCCGGTATGCCACCGGCGATCAGTTAAACAAGGTCGTCAAACAGATCGTCGCGGAGGTTCGCAAACAGCATTCCGTCGTTCTAGCTTCCGACCGTCCTGAACTCGAAAAACTCGTGGGGACGGCATGCGTCCGCCATATTCTGGCAAGCACGTTTACCAAGTCGCTCGACAGCATCTGCGGGCCTCTCCAGCGCGAAAACAAACCGCAACAACAGGCACCGCGCCGCCAGCAGCAACCTCAGCCGCAACAGCAACCTCAGCCCTCAAAACTGCAATCGGAAATACCAGCGCCCGAAACCACGACGACTGAACCCGAAACAGGAGGGGAAGAACCCGTCGCCGCCCAATCCCCCATTCCGAAATCGGATTCCCCCTCCCGTCAGAAACTTCGGCGGCATGAACCCTCCCTGAAAAGAGAGGAAACCGACCGGGCTATTCTTGATTTGATAGATCCTCTATAAGTGAAGGAGTTGACTATGACAAAAGATATGAAAAACGCGATTGTGGCCGGGGTGGTTTGCGTCCTTTGCGCGGCGGGCGCCCTGGTGTGGACCGGTTGCGATACTGCCAGCGCCACGGAAGATCTTGTCGTGACCCCTTCCGCCGTAACCCTCTCCTCCGGTCAATCCCAACTATTTACCGTGAGCGGCGGCTATCATTACACTTGGTCCATCGAGGGATCAGGAAGTAGTAGCGGCACCACCAGTTCAGCCCGAGGATCGCTTTCATCCCTGAACGGCAGCGAAGTACGTTACACGGCGCCTTCAAGTGATACGTTAAGCGGTTCGGTCAATATCCAGGTGGTTTCCACCATCCAGGGGAGCGCATCGGCGGGGGTGAGTAATTCCCCCGCCTACCAGGTTACCGGGAATGCCGTCGTTACGTTCAAGTAACCTTCATCGGTCATGCCTAAACCGTTGCTGATTACCAGTCTTCAGAATCCGCGCATCAAGGCGGTGGTGGGGTTGCGGCAGCGTTCCGAGCGTGATGAACGCGGGGAGATGATTATCGAAGGCTACCGTGAACTCAAGCGCGCACTGGATAATCAACACCTCCCCAAAGCCCTTTTTATTTGTCCCGACTTTTTCATGGGAACCAATGAACCGGCCTTGATTGAGCACTGCCAACAAGCGGGCGCGGAACTTTTTGAATGCACCAAGCCGGTTTTTGAGAAAATTTCCTATCGCGACCGCCCTGAAGGCCTGTTAGCCGTGGCTCCGCAGGTGCACTGGACGCTGACGGATCTAAAACTCCCGGATAATCCCCTGCTGGTGGTGGCCGAAGCCATTGAGAAACCCGGAAACCTGGGCACCATCCTGCGTTCTGCGGATGCGGCGGGCGTCAACGCAGTCATCATTTGCGACCGCTGCACCGACATCAACAATCCCAATGTGGTCCGGGCCAGCACCGGCACCCTGTTTTCGCTTCCCGTGATCGAAGCCACAACCGATGAAGTTCTGGCCTGGTTGCACGCGAACCATATTCAAATCCTGGCGGCGACCCCGCACACCGATTTTGAATACTATCAGGTCGATCTCAAAAAAGGGACTGCGTTGGTCGTTGGAACCGAACAGTACGGACTGACTGAAAAGTGGATGAAGGCCGCCGATCTTAACGTCCGGATCCCCATGCTGGGCCAGGCCGACTCCCTCAACGTCGCCGCCGCCACCACCATCCTCCTCTACGAAGCCGTCCGTCAACGCCACGGTAGGGCGGCCGCGCCGCTGGCCGCTGTGGCGCTCGACGGCTCGAGCGCCCACCAGTACGAAGCCGTTCTTAAGTCAGCCCAAAAGCCGAATTGAGTTTCTCCATCGTCACGCCTTGCACGGGATGGCTGCACTCCAAATAGCGCTGAACATATTTACCGATGATGTCGGTCTCAAGATTGACGGAATGCCCCTTTTTCAAGGCCTTTAGCGAAGTATTTGCCAACGTATGGGGAATAAGGTGAACCGTGAAGGACTTCGGGCGTAACGCCACAATAGTCAGGCTGATCCCATCGATCGCGATGGAGCCTTTCGGAACCATGCCCCGCAGCAGGGACTCGTCGCAGGATACTTCCAGAACCCAGTCGGGACCTTTTTGATCAAAGGCCATCACCTTCCCTAACCCATCCACATGCCCGCTGACAATATGCCCACCTAATCGTTCATCGGCCCGCAAGGCGCGTTCGAGATTCAGGGGCGCCCCCGGTTCCTTTTTACCCAAGTTCGTCTTAGTTAATGTTTCATTGAGGACATCGCATGAGAATTCGCCCGTTCGAACCGCCGTCACAGTGAGGCATACCCCTTGCACCGCCACGCTTTCACCTTGGATCAACGGGGACTCCCATGCGTCATGCCTAAGGGTCAACACCAAGCCATCCCCTCGCGGCTTTTTCCCCGACAACGTTCCTGCCTTTTGAATTAACCCGGTAAACATGATTGTCCTCCTATAATTCGGCGGGCGGCAGCGCGCCCGCCCTACCATTTCGGCAGGCGGCAGCGCGCCCGCCCTACCAGCCGGATCATGACATCATCGCCAACTTGACATGACTCCACCACGGTCATTCGGGGAGCTTTTGCCAAGGCCCAGGTCACCGAGCCAACTGAGGCTAAGCCCTGTCCGCCTAAAATGACCGGCGCGACATACATCACCATTTCATCCACCAGTCCAGCCTTCAATAATGAGCCAACCAGCACCCCGCCACCTTCACACACGACATGCATGATACCCTTCGCATGAAGCGCTTTCATCAAGGACCCCAGCGATACCCCGCGCCCCGCGGCGGGCAGAACGATCACCTGCGCCCCCCGTTTCCCATAGGCTTCACGCTGGCGGACTGGACAACGACAGGTGGTGGCTAAAATGGTGCAGTCCGCAACGTCATCGGTAAAAACACGGGATTGTGGCGAGACCCTGCCTGCGGCATCCACAATGATCCGATACGGTTTCCGGCCCCTGGCAGGTCTTGGCGTTAAGGAAGGGTTATCCTGGATCACCGTGCCTGCGCCCACCATGACCGCATCCGCCCGGCGACGAAGCCCCTGCACCTGCACACGGGCTTTGGGCCCCGAAATCCACCGGGAACAGCCTGCGGAATCGGCAAGTCGTCCATCCAGCGAAGTGGCTAGTTTCACCGTCAGATAAGGACGGGATCGAGTCATGAATGTCGTGAACGGCCGCAGAATTTCAGTTCCCTCAGCCGCACCGACGCCGCATTGCACGCTCACTCCGGCCCGACGCAGTATCGTGAAGCCTTTACCCGCATGCCTGGGATTCGGATCGGCCACCGAACAGACAACGCGATTGAGGCCGGCGGCCAGGATGGCGTCGGTGCAGGGAGGCGTAAAGCCCCAGGAGGAACAGGGTTCCAGGGTCACATAAAGCGTGGCGCCCAAAGCACGGGATCCGGCTTGTCGCAGGGCATAAATCTCAGCATGGGGGCCGCCAGCCTTTCGATGGTAACCCCGACCGATGATCTTGCCCCCCTTGACAATCACCGCCCCCACCGGCGGGTTGGGCCGCGTCAGGCCTTCGCCCAGCCGGGCAAGCCGCAACGCCTCTGTCATCCACTTTTTGTCGTCCAGGCTACTCATGTCCCAAGAAATCCGCGGACAAACTCGTTCGAATCAAACGGGGCAAGATCATCCTCACCCTCGCCCAGCCCCACAAAATGAACCGGCAATCCAAGTTCCTTGCGAATCGTGAAAACAAAGCCCGCCTTCGAGGAGCCATCCAGTTTTGCCACCACCACACCAGAAAGATCCACGCACTCCTTGAACATCCGGGCCTGGATCACGGCGTTGTTCCCAAGGGTGGCATCCAAGACGATCCAATTTTCATGAGGGGCGCCCGGCAGCGCCTTGGCAATGGAACGCCGCACCTTCTGAAGTTCGTCCATCAGCGGCTGCTTGGTATGCATGCGTCCGGCAGTATCAATCAGGACAACGTCGGCTTTTCTGGCGACGGCCGCCTTAACGGCATCGAAGGCCACCGCTGCGGAATCCGCCCCATGGGCGCCCACCACAACATCCAGTTTCAGGCGATCCGCCCACACTTTAAGCTGATGTGCCCCAGCCGCCCGAAACGTATCGGCCGCTGCCAGCAAGGGGGTCATCCCCTGCCGCTTGATCAGATGGCCAAGCTTGGCCGTGGTCGTTGTTTTTCCAGACCCGTTGACCCCGGTAATCAAAATGACTTTCGGTGGCGAGGGCTGTTTCCACAGATAAGGATCCTGTTTTGGCAATACCGCCAACAGCATGGACTCAATGTCCCGGGTAATATCACGACTGCCGGCCTTGCGTTTTAACTGGGCAATCCAGTCGACCACCAGGCGTGGAGCGATATCCGCCTGGATCAGCAGTTTCTCCCATTCTTCGAGTGCCGCAGGATCAGCCTTTGCCAAGCCTGGCACCAGCCGGGTCAGCCCCCCCACGATCTTGTCACGGGTCCGGGCCAGTGCCGTCAACCACGACTTCATGACTCCGTCCCTGAGGTCACCCGTGGTCCGGTCGTTTCAAGGTCACGATGCACCCGGTCCAGCACCCCATTGACAAACCGGCCTGAGCCAACATCCCCCATGTTCTTGGCGATGGCCACGGCCTCATTGATGGAAACCGCATGGGGTATATCCGTGCGGCAAAGCATCTCGTACACCGCCAGGCGGATCACATTGCGATCCACGGTGGCCATACGGGGCAGGTTCCAATTCTGCGCACACTTCTCAATCACCTCATCCACCCGGGGACGATTAGCCAACACCCCGCGCACAAGTTCATCGACAAAAGCCCGGGTCTTGGCGGATGTTTTTCGCTCCGCCCAATAGGCCGTCAGTGTGGTGTCCACTTCACCGGGATTAAAATCCAACTGAAACAGGATCTGCACTGCTGATTCGCGGGCATCTCGTCGGGAACCCATATTAAACTCCCATCTGCAGGCTCAAGTTCGCCATTTCAATGGCGGCCAGCGCCCCATTCCAGCCTTTGTTACCGGCCTTCGTGCCGCACCGTTCAATGGCCTGTTCAAGGTTTTCGGCACTGACCACGGCATTAATCACCGGAACCAGCTTATCCAGGGCAATACCCGACAGCGCCCGCGACACCTGTGAATTAATCAGGTCGGCGTGCGGAGTCGCGCCCTGGATCACCACCCCGAGGGCCACAATGGCGTTGAGTCCGCCCTTGACAGCCAACTGCTGGACAACGAACGGAAGTTCATTGGCGCCGGGCACCCAGACCACGGTGACGTCCTTTTCATTGACTCCATGGCGCACGAAACAATCAATGGCCCCTCCCACCAATTCCTTGGTGAATAAGTCATTGAAGCGGCTGACCACAATGCCAAACTTCAGCCCTTTCCCCATCAAGTTACCCGAAACTTCCTTAACATTTGTGCTCATATTTTTCCCTTCCCTGACTTCATAATCCAACTTTCAGACTTCATACATCCTTCACAGCCAATGTCCCATTTTATTCTTTTTTGTCGCCAGATATCGCTGACTATGTTCGGTAGCGGGCAAAATCAGCGGAACTCGTTCCGTGATGCTCAAGCCGTAAGCCTTCAAGCCCACCACTTTGCGGGGATTATTGGTGAGCAGCCGGATTTTGGTCAATCCGAGTTCCGCCAGGATCTGGGCACCAACGCCATAATCCCTTAAATCCGCCTTGAACCCAAGCTTTTCATTCGCTTCCACCGTATCGAGTCCCTTCTCCTGAAGGGCATATGCGTGCAGTTTGTTGGCCAGGCCAATCCCGCGTCCCTCCTGGCGCATATAAAGGACGACGCCGACCTTTTCGCGGGCCACCATATTCAAGGCTTTGGCGAGCTGATCCCCGCAATCGCACCGCAGGGAGCCGAATACATCACCGGTCAGGCACTCGCTATGAACTCGAACCAGCGGGGATTTGGCCTTACGTGGATCGCCCATCACCAACGCCAGGTGATTTTCGTTATCCACCAGGGATCGGTAAAGCTTCAGTTTAAAAAGGCCATACCGGGTGGGCATATCCACCGTACGTTCCAGTTCAACCAGCCGCTCTTCACGGCGCCGGTATTCAATCAAACTGGCGATGGTGGCGATTTTCAATCCGTATTTCCTGGCGAATTTCCTGAGTTCCGGCAGACGCGCCATATTGCCATCGTCTTTCATGATCTCGCAAATCACGCCTGCGGGAGCCAATCCAGCCAGCCTGGCAAGATCCACGGAGGCTTCCGTATGCCCGGCACGTCGCAAGACCCCGCCCTCCTTTGCCTGAAGCGGGAACACATGCCCCGGACTCACCAGATCACGTCGCTGGGAGCCCACAGCCACCAAGGTTTTGATAGTTTTCGCCCGATCATGAGCGCTGATCCCGGTTGAAACACCCTCATGGGCATCCACCGATTCCATGAAGGCAGTGCCAAAATGATCACCGCCGCTGCGGTTCACCATGCTTCGGATATTCAATTTCTCAAGACGATCCCTCGTCATGGCAACGCAAATCAAACCCCGGCCGAATCGTGCCATGAAATTGATGGCGCGATCGGTAACTTTTTCGGCGGCCAGCACGAGGTCGCCCTCATTTTCCCGGTTCTCGTCATCCGTGACCACCACCATTTTTCCCCGGCGGATGTCAGCAATAACCGCCTCGATGGGGTCGAATGGCTCTATCTTTTTGCTCATAACTTTTCCTTTATTCTACAGATCCGTCGGATCGGACGAATCTGTCCAATAAAAAACCCGAAGACCAAAAGGGTCTTCGGGATGATGAACGGCACAATCCATGCCGGTTCTGTCTTCTCCCATCCAGACTGGGTAGCGCGCAAACGCCACCATCACTGTCGGCCACGGCATTTCACCGTGTCTGTCCCGCTTTCGCGGGACTCGCGGGCTTTCACCGCCGGTTGGGAATATTTACCTTTCGGCAAAGCACCCTGCCCCGAAGACAACCACATTAAAGAGATCACACGCAACATTTCTCCGTTGCGGGGAATACCTTATGAAAATATCAGAAGGATTTCAATCGCAACTTATTTCGCGTGCTTGGCAAGGTACGAGGCCACCCCCTCGGCGGTAGGCTTCATCGCGTCTTCGCCTTCCTTCCAGTTTGCGGGGCACACTTCGCCATGTTCCTCGGTAAACTTGAGGGCATCCAGCGTGCGGAGTGCCTCGTCCACATTGCGCCCGATCGGCAGGTCATTCACCAGTTGATGGCGGACAATGCCTTTCTGGTCAATCAGGAACAAGCCGCGCAGCGCCACGGCGTCGTTCAGCAACACATCGTAATCGCGGGCAATCTTTTTGCTCAAGTCCGCCACGAGCGGAAACCCGATTTCGCCTATGCCGCCCTTCTGCACCGGCGTTTGACGCCAGGCAAAATGGCTGAACTGCGAATCCACAGACACGCCCAATACGACGGCACCCTTTTTTTCAAAGGTCTTCACGGCCTTGTTAAAAGCCAGAATTTCCGAGGGACACACAAACGTGAAGTCCAGCGGATAAAAGAACAACACCACGTACTTCCCCCGGTACGACGACAAGGTAATCTCCTTGATTTGATTGTCGGGCATCACCGCCTGAGCGGTAAAATCGGGAGCTGCTTTGGTTACTAATACGGACATCTCTCTCTCCTTCCTTTATTTTATTGTTCCTAACCTACACTGGCACACACCAGTTGTTAACATGGGCGCTATAATGCCACCACCGTCGTGTCATTATCAAGTTATTTTTTTAGGGCTCCTGAATTCAGACTTCCCGCGAGTTACACCAGATCCGCGATATGAACCATCTTTAATCTTTTATCGACATCCGCTTGAATACTGGCGAATTCCCGTTGCATCGTACACAAGGCAGACCGGGAACAAAATTTCGGATCAGATGTGCAAGGATTTAACTCAACTCCTTTTGGGCCCATCACCTTCAATATGTCATACAACGAGATGGCTTGAGGCGCCTTGGCCAAAGCCACACCGCCCCCTTTCCCCCGCCGGCTCTCAATCAATCCCCCCGAAACGAGCCGTTTAATCAACTTCCTTAAAAATCGGTAAGGGATTTCCATTTCCGCCGCCGCCTGGGCAGAGGAAACGGATAAAATTCCTTTTTTATGCCTATCCGCCAGCGCCAGGATAAGTCGCATGGAATAATCTGTTTCCCGCGTGATCATACCGTCTCCATATCCGCAAAGACGTGGGGGGCGTGTCCGCGTAGTTCTTTCAGCATAATCAGGCAGACGTCCCGGATTTCCCACTGGGCGCGCCGGTGACACCTCACCTGAAAAACATGGCGCCATTCACGGAAGTTGGCCGAAACCACCAGTTCGGTGGTACAAGCATTGGGCAGCACAAATCGGGCATCCTCGTTTTTCAGCCCCTTGTCCTTCCATTTCTTATACATGGCCCGGATGACCTCCATATCCTGGTCAAACTCAGCCTTGTCGCCATCCGGAACGGTAGGCGGAACAATCCACTCAAAGCTCCCCTCCTGGACATATCGCTGGCTTTTTTGGGATACGGAGAGCAACCGGTGCCGCACCAATTGATGAGTCATGGCGCGGGAGACATCGCTGATCCTGAACGTGGCGGTGGCATGCTCAAAGGGCGACTCGTGCCCCATCGCAATCAGTTTGGGAAGCAGTTCCCCAAGTTTTTCAGGAACCATTTTATCCCCGCTCTGATAACAGGTTCGGGCGGCAATTTCAATGACGCGCTCAGCGTCAGGGGTAACAGCAAGTAGTTCAACTTTCATAGCGTTCAGTGTAATATGTCCCGCTGCGCATTCAAGCGCATCTTTACTTAACATTGATCTGCGACATTCTTTTTGGTCTGATTCCGCAAACGACTGACGGAAATTACTTGGCGAAAGAAGGAGCAGCCCATGGCTGGAAAGCAAAAAGCGCGGTGTATTGGGATATTGACGGCGGGCGGAGACTGCCCGGGCTTGAACGCGGCCATCCGTGGCGTTGCCAAGGCGGCGATCCACCATGGCGTCAAGGTCATTGGGATTATGGACGGCTTTCGCGGTCTGGTTGAAAACCGAACCATCCAACTGGATGACCATCATGTGAGCGGCATCCTCACCTTGGGCGGAACCTTCCTGGGCTCCAGCCGGGACAAACCTCATAAAATGAAAATGGGCGACAAGATCATGGACATGACCTCGGTCGCCATCGCCAATGCCCGCCGATTGCAATTGGATTGCCTGGTCTGCCTGGGCGGTAACGGCACCCAGAAGAACGCCCTGCATCTCCACACCACGGGGGGAATCAATGTATTAACGCTTCCCAAGACCATCGACAACGATGTGGCCATGACCGACATCTCGTTCGGCTTCGACACGGCGCTCGGTATCGCGACCGAGGCGATCGACCGCCTGCACACCACGGCCACCAGCCACCACCGGATTATTGTGTGCGAAATCATGGGGCATTCCGCCGGGTGGCTTCCCCTTGGCGCCGGGATTGCCGGGGGTGCGGATGTAATCCTGATCCCGGAAATCCCCTACAATCTCGAGGCCGTTGCGGAGCACCTGTTGAACCGCCGCCATCACGGGAAGCGGTTTTCCATCATTGCCGTGGCGGAAGGCGCGATTTCACAAGCGGAAGCCAGGGCCAAGGCGAAAGCAGAGAAATCTGGAAAGAAAATTGGCAAGGGGATCGCTACAAGCATTAACAGCAATGGAGTCCATCTGGTTCAGGAACCCATGTCCAGCCGTGTAGCGCGCCAGATTCAGCACCTCACCGGAATGGAAGCCCGAGTGACCTCCCTGGGACACGTCCAACGGGGTGGCACTCCCTCCGCGAGCGACCGCCTGCTTTGCACGCGACTGGGTACGAAAGCCGGCGAACTGCTGATGGAGGGGGTTTACAATGTGATGGTGGCGGTTCGCGGCGAAGCCTGCGTCCCCGTTCCGCTGACCAAGGTAGCCGGCGTTATCAAGAATGTTCCGCCCGACCACCCCTGGGTCAAAACCGCACGCCTGGTGGGCACCTGTATGGGCAATGTTCCGGGAGTGTGAGAGAACCGATAAAACTTCTTGCGGCAAATGCGCCGAAAGGCATAATGGCCCCCCGTTTGCGTATTCAATAAACGGGCCCGTAGCTCAGTTGGTCAGAGCGGAGGACTCATAATCCTTTGGTCGTCGGTTCAAGTCCGACCGGGCCCACTTTCACAAACTTCCCTATGCAAGGGATTCAGGCTCACGGAATTCAACTCCATGCTGAAAATAAAAGTCGGCCTTTACGGTAGTAATGGACACCAGATCCAGGAGTCTCTTGTTCATCATCCCCTTGGAGAACTGACCGCCGTGGCGGCTTTCCCTCCCCGTTTAATTCCGACAGGACTTAGCCCCCGCGAATATTCAACCCTTGACGAACTCCTTCTCGATAAGAACGTGCAGTTGATATCGCTCTGTTCACCACGTCGGGCAGATCAGGCCCGTGATGCCATCCGCTGCATGGAAGCCGGCAAACATGTTTACGCAGAGAAGCCATCCGCCCTCACTGAAGACGATTTAAACGCACTGATCACCACGTCACATAAAACGGGCATGCACTATCGAGAGATGTCAGGAACCCTGGTTACACAGCCCTACAAGGAAATGCGGACGCTAATCCGATCCGGTGCGATTGGCACGGTCGTTCAGGTGCTATCTCAAAAAAGCTATCCTTGGACCAACTGGAGACCGAGTGACGAAACCATCGACGGCGGGATTGCCATGCAGGCCGGAATCTATTCAGTTCGCTTCGTCGAACATATAGCCGGTGTTAAAATTACTTCGCTGCAAATCCTTGAGACCGGCCTGGGAAATCCCCTTTCAGAAAACCATGGCCGAACCGCAGTCTCGATGTTAATGCAACTGGAAAACGGCGGAGTTGCAAGTGCTGTCTGCAACTATCTCAATCCTCTCCCCTCGATCTGCTGGGCTTATGAATTTTTGCGGATTTTTGGAACGCTGGGCATGATCGAATCCAATTCCGAAACCAATAGAACACGCCTGCTCGTGACGGGTTCCCCCCCTCGCGAGGTGACTTTAACTGAACCCTCTGATGATTATTTCACGCTATTTCTACAGTCTCTCTGCGGAGGACCGGTTATGCCCATAAGCCTTGAAGATGAACTAAGCCCAACCCGATGGGTCATCCGCGCCAAAGCACATCTTCACGCCTGAAGGTTAATCGATCCCAGGAGGCTTCAATAATAGACTACTAGCCGGGTGTAACGCTTTGTTTGAGGATGATAGCGTCACCCTGACCATCTGTTGCCCGCCGCTTGCGCCCGCTGTTATTTGTGATATTATTCCACCCTTTTGTATACGGCCCCTTTCTATTATGGCTGGGCCCGTCACAGAATTGCGAAAGGACATAACGATGCAGGCATTGAAGAAAACAACTTTCCCGGGACCCAAAGGCCCGGTGGTTTTGGTGATCATGGATGGAGTCGGAATCGGCCAATACGAGGAAGGCGATGCCGTCCGCACCGCACTCACCCCGACGCTCGATTGGTTGAAGGCCAACGCTCTCTACAGCCAGTTGAAGGCACACGGCACGGCCGTCGGCCTCCCCAGTGACGAGGACATGGGAAACAGCGAAGTGGGCCATAACGCCATCGGTTGCGGCCGCGTCTTTTCCCAAGGCGCCAGCCTCGTCAGCAACGCCATCGCCTCCGGCGCCATGTTCCAGGGGGAAGTCTGGAAATCCCAGATTGCCAACTGCGTGACGCATCACTCCACCCTTCATTTTATCGGCCTTTTTTCCGATGGAAATGTCCACAGCCACCTTGACCATGTCAAGGCGATGCTCACCCAGGCAAAGGCTGATGGGGTGAAGCGGGCCAGGCTTCATATTCTGCTCGACGGTCGTGACGTCGGCGAAACCTCGGCCTTGGACTATGTGGATCCTTTTGAACAGTTCCTTGCCGGGCTCAATGCCGGCGGCACCGTGGATTACCGGATTGCGTCCGGCGGCGGGCGCATGAACATCACTATGGATCGCTATAACGCCAATTGGGATATGGTTAAACGCGGCTGGGATACCCACGTCCACGGCCTCGGCCCCCAATTCGCTTCGGCCCACGCGGCCATCGAGGCCAACCGCAAAGCCAAACCGGGAGTCATTGATCAGGATTTGCCCGCCTTTGTGATCGCCGAAAAGGGAGAGCCTGTCGGAAAAATCATGGATAACGACAGCGTGATTGTCTTCAACTTCCGCGGCGACCGCGCCATCGAAATCACCCGTGCCTTTGATGACGACTCCGTGACCGAATTCGATCGGACGCCGCGTCCCAAGGTGCTTTTTGCCGGGATGATGCAGTATGATGGTGACCTGAAACTTCCCAAACGATATCTGGTTGAGCCGCCGGCCATCGCCGAGACGATGGGCGAATATCTGGCCAAAGCCGGTGTCCGCCAGATGGCCATAAGCGAAACCCAGAAGTACGGGCATGTCACCTACTTCTTTAACGGCAACCGCTCGGGGAAATTTGATGCCGCCCTCGAAGACTATATCGAGATTCCTTCCGATATCCTTCCTTTCGAGCAGCGCCCGTGGATGAAGGGCGCCGAGATCACCGATGCCGTGCTCAAAGCGATTACAGCAAACCAACATCGCTTTATCCGCCTGAACTTCCCCAACGGCGACATGGTCGGCCATACCGGCGTTTATCAAGCCACCCAGATCGCCGTGGAAACCGTGGATCTGTGCATTGGCCGCCTCCTCCCCGCCATTCAGGCTGCCGGCGGCATCCTGGTGATTTCCGCCGATCACGGGAATGCCGATGACATGTATGAACATGACAAGAAAACCGGCAAGGTGAAGACAGAGAACGGCAAGATCAAGGTCAAGACCGCCCACTCCCTCAACCCGGTTCCGGTTATTGTATATGACCCAACCAACTGCGCCCAACTCAAGCTCAGCGCGCACAAAGGGCTAGGCATCAGCAGTCTGGCGGCCACCTGCCTCAAGTTGCTCGGTTTCGAACCTCCGGCTAATTATGACCCCAGCGTAATCGAGGTGGGGAAGTGACCTGTGATTTTGTCCCCTGCCGCCTCGTGCGGCAGGAACGGACGATGAGAGAACAACGCTAGCGTCTCCCGATCATCATGACCACCCGCGACACAAGGTCGCGGGGGCCAATAGTCAAAATGCAAATGACTTCATTCCAATGTCTCCGCTGCGGTAACTGTTGCCGCCATGAAGGAGAAGTCAGGCTCGACATGGGCGAGTCGGAAACCATTGCCGCCACGTTGGGAATGGATGTCGAATTATTCACCCGTCAATTCACCCGTCTCCGGGATGATCGCCGCGGCCTGTCATTGCAGGAATATCCCGATGGCGCCTGTATTTTCCTGGAAGGTGCCCCACCCGCTTGCCGCATTCAGGCCGCCAAGCCACGTCAGTGTCGCGACTTTCCCTTGAAATGGAATTATGAGACTTCAAATTCAACAAGTCAGTGTCCCGCTCAACTATGACGACTCGGTCGTTGTACAGCGTGTCGCCCGGAAAGTCGGTTGCCAGCCATCCGATCTAATAAACCTCCAGATTCTCCGCCGCTCTCTGGATGCCCGGCCACGCAATCCGGAACCGGTTTTTGTCCTGTCGGTGGCCATCGATCTCCGATTGGAAGTACTCCCGAAGGCGGCCCATCTTCCAAGCATCGAGATTCTGGATGCCATCTCCGATCAGGTCCCCAGTGTGCCACGGCCCCTAAAATCAGGCGTCCCGCCCCCCATCGTCGTGGGCGCCGGCCCCGCCGGACTGATGGCCGCCTACAAACTGGCCATGGCCGGGGCGCGTCCGATTTTGATCGAACGGGGCGAGGCCGCAACGGAGCGGGGCGTCAAGGTGGCCCGTTTCTGGCTAGACGGTACCCTGGATCCGGAAAGCAATGTGCTTTACGGCGAAGGCGGGGCCGGCCTGTTTTCCGATGGCAAACTCACTGCCCGCAGCAAGGAACGAGGCCGAATCCGTGAATTTATGGAACTGCTCCACGCCTGCGGCGCCGACAACTCCGTACTCATCGACTCCGAGCCACATGTTGGCAGTGATGCGCTGCTCAACGTGGTGCCGCAGTTACGTCAGAGAATCATTGATGCCGGCGGCGAGGTTCGCTTCGGAGCGCGACTTGAGCAGGTCATCATCGAAAAGGAAAAGCTCCACGCCGTCGTGATCAACGGCCAAACGGTTCCCTGCTCGCACTGTGTCCTGGCAGTTGGCCACAGCGCCCGTGATGTCTACGAAATGCTGGCCAAGGCCGGCGTTGAACTCACGCCAAAACCGTTCGCGGTCGGGGTACGCCTTGAACTTCCGCAAGCCACCATCGACCGGGCCCAATATGGCCGTTTTGCCGGCAGCCCGTTGCTCGGGGCCGCAAATTTCAGGCTGACCCGGCGCGGGGAAAACGGAATCAGGGCCTGTTATAGTTTCTGCATGTGCCCCGGCGGTAAGGTGATCAGTTGCGCCTCCGAACCCGGCCTGATGACCACAAACGGCATGAGCTATTCCAAGCGCTCCTTGCCTATGGGCAATGCCGCTTTTCTAGTGCCGGTTGAGCCTTCTGACTATCCCGCCCATGAGATTCCCGCGTTGGCCGGCTTGGCCTTTCAGAGAGAACTGGAACAGTCGGCGTTTGCCGCCGCAGGTGGCCATTATGATCTGCCGGCTACACGGCTTGTTGACTTTCTGGCCGGAAAAGCATCGATAGCTTTACCCGAAAACAGATCCTGCCAACGCACCGTTCCGCTTGAATTCCGAACCATTTTGCCTGAATTTGTGGTGCAAACCTTGTTCAAGGCCATCCCGCCGATGCTAAAAGAGTTGAACGGGACGAAACTGGACGAAGTCATTCTTTACGCCCCGGAAACACGCAGTTCAAGTCCCCTCTGGATCACACGGAATCCTGAATGCGAATCCACCAATACCCGGGGATTGTATCCCGTTGGCGAAGGCGCCGGTTATGCCGGCGGCATTGTCAGTTCCGCCTTGGACGGGATGCGGGCCGCTGAACATGTTCTATCAACTCTCGCGTAGCGGCTTCTGGATCGGGGGCGGCGGTTACAGCTGTCACAAGGGCGATGATCCGGGCGCCGGCGTTCATGAGATCGGGGAAATGGAGCTTCTTGATTCCACCCATCACCGTGAAAGGCACCCGCGCCACCGCCGCAATGGCGCGGAGGCCTTCAAGTCCAAGATACTCGCCTTCCCACACTTTGGTGCCCGTCGGGTAGATTGGCCCGATGTTGATATAGGAGGCCCCTTCGACCTGGGCTCGCACCGCTTCTTCAACGGAATGGGTTGAAGCGCCTATAATCAGGTCGGGTGCCAGTCGGCGTGCGGCGGGAATGGGAAAATCCTCCTGCCCCAGATGAACCCCGTCCGCCCCCACCGCCTGCGCCACGTCAATCCGGTCATTGATGATCAGGAGACATCCTGCCTGCGCCGTCATAGCCCTGACCTGTTCCGCCACCTTGACATACTCGCGCAGCGGCATTTCCTTTTCGCGAAGCTGGATCAACCTCACCCCACCCGCCAGCGCCATCCGTACAATCTCAACCGTGCTCCGCCCTGCGGAAAGCGTCTGCGACGTGACCAGGTAAAGCCCCGCCTTCTCAAACCTCTGCATTCGTTCTGAATGAATTGACATCAGATATCACCCCACATAATCGTTTGCACAACCCTCATTTCATTGGTTGTGCACCACATCGATGTTATTCGTCGCCCCGACTGTATACCCGATCCCAGTTCTTAAAAACTGGCTCCAGCCCCTTGGTTCGCAAGGCGGTAAAGAACGTTTCCAGGTCCCGGTCGTCATTGACCTGGAACTGGCCATCCGGCGACAAGGTCGGCTCACGATAGCCGCCCACGGTTGTACGGCTGGCGATGCTCATTTTTGAAACCCCCACCCCGGCTATACCGTCGCGAAACTTCGCGTTTTCGCGGGTGGACAAGACCAACGGAACATCCGGCATGCAAATCCTGAATGCAAAAATGATCCGGGCAAGGAACCGCTCGTCCACCAGAAACGGCGGCTGATAGCCCCCCTCCTGGGGACAGACCCTCGGGAAGGAGATCGTAATCCCCGACTGCCAGAATTTGCGGCGCAAGGCACGGGCATGACGATACAAGGCCAAAGCATCAAAAATCGGGTCACTGATCCCCAGCAGCGCCCCGAGTCCCACCGTACGCATTCCCGCCTCCAGAACCCGGGAAGGCGCATCCAGACGGTTGGCGTAATCGCGCTTAGGGCCCCAACGGTGCAGGGAATGATATTGGACCGGCTCGTAAGTTTCCTGATAAAGCGTCACGCCGACACAGCCTGCCGCCGCCAACTCATGATACTCGGCAGTGGTCATGGGAAAGGCTTCAACCGTAATGGCTGAAAAATAAGTGGCGGCCTCTGCGACCGCATCCCGGAGATAAGCAAAGTCCGCCTGGGGCGAACGTTCGCCTGTAAGCAGCAAGATCTCTTCAAAGCCCATCGCCTTGAGCGCTTCAAATTCTCGCATCATCTCATCCCGGCTCAACCGATGGCGCGGCTGAGTCCTATCAGCAGCGAACCCGCAATACGCACAGCCCCCGGGACAATAATCAGAAAGATAGAGAGGCGCATAAAGGGATATGGTACGGCCAAAATGACCTTCTGTAAGACGCTTTGCCAGCTGCGCCATTCCTTCTAAAAGATGATCTGCCGCCGGCGAGACCAAGGCGGCAAATTTGGCTTCAGTCGGCGAGGAGGTTGTCAATGCCCGCCGCACATCCGACTCGGTGGCCGATCGTGCAATGGATAACCATAACGAGGGATCCAACTCTTCCGGAAGTTCGGTTGTCACGCCTGATTCCCACTCAAAAACGAGGTTAGCGGGCTTGTGGCCACAGCGGTATCGCTTTGGGTCATAAGCCCGGCCTGTCGGGCCGCAGTCCCGGCCTTGACGGCCACGGCAAACGCCGCGGCCATCGCCACGGGATCCCCAGCGGCGGCGATGGCGCTATTGACCAACACCGCGCCACACCCCATCTCCATGGCCGCCGCCGCTTCAGAGGGAGCGCGAAGTCCGGCATCAACAATGACAGGAATACCGCTGTCGGCAATAATCATCCTTACCATGGCCGCCGTGGATAGGCCGTGGCCAGACCCGATTGCCGAGCCCAGCGGCATGACCGCAGCACACCCGACATCCTCCAGTCGCTTAGCCAGTACGGGATCGGCGGACATATAAGGCAGCACGATGAACCCCTCCTTAGCCAGTTGTTTGGAGGCCTCAAACGTCTCCAGAGGATCCGGCATCAGGTGATGCGGGTTCGGATGAATCTCCACCTTCACAAAACGGCTTCCGGAAAGCTCACGCCCCAACATCGCGGCGCGAACCGCCTCTGCCGCGTTTCTCGCGCCCGAGGTATTGGGAACCAGCGTAATCCCAAGTTTGGCCAGGGGACCCAGCAAATCATCAGACGGCCGCTCCCGGTTAAAGCGACGAAGGGCAACCGTCACCAGTTGGGCGCCTGACGCTTTAATGGCCTCGATCATGACGGCAACAGATGAGAATTTTCCCGTGCCAACCAGCAATCGGGATTCAAACTCTTGCCCACCCAAATTCAGCTTCTTTTCATTACCCATACTTTTCCCCTCAGCCGCCGCCCATAAACGACAACACCTCGACACGATCCCCGTCTTTTAACACTACGCCCATCCGCTCAATCTTGGGGATAACCTGATCATTCACCATGATGGCGACAGCGTCTGGATTGCTGCCAAGCTCAGCAAGAAGTTGATCGACCCGCCCATCGCCGTGATGTTCATATTTGTTCCCGTTAACTGTGATAGTCATAACAAATAATCATACCCCACCTCCACCCCCTGTCAAGCCAGCCCGCCCGAAGTCCGGAAGAAAACAATTCTAATTGACCCGACTGGATGAAATGGCGATTATTCAGAACTTATGCACTTCGATGTTGGAGCCTTTTTTAAATCACCTGTATTTTGCTCAGCCTTTACCGCCTACGTCGTGGCATCTTTATTAAAGATGCTCGGGAACCTGCGACAAACCGGAAAGATTGATTTTCAATATCTGGCCACCCTTGGCGGAATGCCCAGCGCCCATTCGGCCATGGTCTGCGGTCTGGCAACCTCGGTCGGGCTCTGCGAAGGTTTTGGCAGTACTGTGTTTTGCGTCACCTTCGCATTTGCCGTGGTCGTCATGTTCGATGCCTCCACAGTACGGCGCGCGACGGGGCTTCAGGCGAGGCTCTTGAATCAGATTGTGGATGAGGTGTTTAAAAGCCACCATCTTTCCGCGCAAAAGCTCATTGAGATTCTTGGCCACACCCGAATGGAAGTCTTTGCCGGCATGACGGTAGGCATCATCATCGGCGTGCTGATTACCCGGCTCTTCTACTAACCGCTAATCCGTGCTTTACAGGACACCCGCAAATCAGGTATACGAATGCCTCCTTTTAACAAAGGGGCGGTAGCTCAGTTGGTAGAGCACCACGTTCGCAACGTGGGGGTCACGAGTTCGAGCCTCGTTCGCTCCACCATCCTAACTGGATGGTTTTGAACCACTTACAACAACAGACTTCTCCACGATTTCCTTTTCACCGTTCCCTGATTTTGTCGCTGGCGACAAAATTTGTATCGACTTTGCATTCTGCCCTCCGCCATTCCCAAGCAGTTCAACTCGTCTCCCCACATCAGTCACCGTCTTCAAATGATGGGAGAAAGTGTTCCTGACATACCTCATCAGAGTCCTGGTCGTGCTGTGCCCCATGAGCATGGCCAGCCCGGTTGTCTCCGCATGGGACTCAGAGGCCATGCTTGCAAAGGTGTGACGAAGGGCATACCTGTCATCCCTGGGGGTTTTCAAGGACGCCATCATCGCGGTCCTCTCCGCCCTCACCCGTCAGGAGAAGGTCAGGATCAGTGAGAGGACGAAGGCCGGGATGAAGAGGACACGGCGGGTGAACGGCACACGGTTTGGCAGACCCAGGACAGACAGGGGGCGGATCAGGCAGGCCGTCATGCTCAAGTCACAGGGGCTGTCATGTTCCCTGATCGGCGAGAGGATGAGGATCACCAGGGGGCGGGCCCATCAACTCATCCATGCGGCAGTGTGATGATGTTCATAGCATAGAGCCGTAGACCTTCGACGTTATCAGGCGGAAGACTTGGATAAAAGGATCGAAAGAATAAGAAGTTGGCGGAGAAATGCGACTTGCATAAGATGTCATATCTATGCATACATATATGCATGAGAACAACACTTAATATTGATGATCAGACACTTCGGAAGGCCGTCGCCATCACGGGCATCAAGGAAAAGACATCCCTTGTCCAAAAAGGGCTTCAAGTGCTTATTGCGCTGGAAAGCGCAAAGCGCTTGGCGAGTCTTGGGGGCACAGAAAAGACATTACGCCCGATACCAAGGCGGAGAGTGGCTTGATGCACGCTGTGTTTGTTGATACGTCTGTTTGGGTGGATCACCTTAGACGGGGAGAACCCTTGTTGCAGGATTTTCTTTCAGAGGGCCAGGTCACAACCCATCCGTTCGTCATCGGTGAATTGGCTTGCGGAAATTTATCAAACAGAGACGAACTTCTGGCTTTGCTTTCAGAATTGCCTCTGGTCACTATCGCCACTAACGAAGAAGTGATGCGGTTGATTGAAAGACATAAGTTAAACGGCAAGGGATTGGGATGGGTTGATATGAATTTACTTGCATCTGCACTGATCAGCCGAATTCCTCTGTGGACGAGAGATCATAGGTTGGCTGCGGTAGCGAAAAAACTCGGGATCACTGAACTCAAATAGCCGCCAACCCAGCCAATTCACGCGACGCTTTACAGCGTGCATGATTAGCGGCTTCTGCAAAGAAAAGATTGATGATGACGGACAGGAAACAATGGAAGAAGGTCGAGGCTGTCGTGCGTGCGGTGATTCACGAATGGGAGCCGTTGAAGAGGAAGGGATTGATATAGGATGCCCATCGGAACACGGAGCCCACCGCTGAGGCCCCGTACGCATCCGTAACAATCCCTTGGGGCGAAGTTGTGACGAAAGCAACACACAGATTCAAGGAGCGGATTTATTGCATCGTTGATGGTAGATTATCTTTGGTTATCAACAAGTATCCAAAGGACAACTGGTACGACACGGATCTGAAGCGAATAGAAAACACCAATCGGGACACCGAGCCCCATCGCTGATCCGGGGCAGTGAACGGGATGACGGCAAAACCTTTGGCTTCATCAGGGTAAAAGTCATGGATAAGAGGATCGGAAGAATAAGACAAGGCAAAAAAAGACTGATTGATGACGGGATGGCAAAGGATATAATGCTGGCATGAGTATTACAGCGGAAAAAGTCATGACGGAAGCGATGGGGCTTTCCCCTGTGTTACGGGCCTTCGTCGCCGAGAAATTGATCGAGAGCCTTGACGTACCCGATGTGCCCGCTTTGTCGGCCAAATGGAAGAAAGAAGTCCGGCGGCGGTGTGCA
This sequence comes from bacterium, assembly GCA_037132275.1. Classification (GTDB taxonomy): domain Bacteria; phylum Verrucomicrobiota; class Kiritimatiellia; order CAIKKV01; family CAITUY01; genus JAABPW01. Next base: position 1,063 of record JBAXPK010000024.1, on the reverse strand, counting down.
GAGATGGATCGTGGCGCCGTTGAGCTTCATGACGTGGATTCCGTTTTTACCAGGGCTTACGCCTCGCTTACATGAAGGTCGTCAAGTTCCATCCCGATGCCGAATCCGAAATGATCGCGGCGGCGGCATACTACGAGGAGCAGCAACCTGATCTCGGGAGAAGGTTTCTGGCATCGGTGCAAGATGCCATCAATCGAATCATTCTGAATCCCCGCCTGTATGCCCGCCGTCAGGGCTGGGCGGTCATTGACACGGTCCGGGATGATGAAAGTTGCGGATGAAGAATGATTGGGATATCATATTGACAGTATGAGGAGATAGTCATGCATGCTGCAATACCGCTAGATAAGATGGATGTGGCCGAAAAACTTTGTGCATTGGAGGAAATCTGGGATAGCCTCTGCCATTCGCAGGCTGATGTTCCTTCGCCTGAATGGCATGGCGACGTGTTGCGAGAGCGGGAGCAACGCATTCAGGAAGGAAAGTCGAAGTTCATTGGTTTAGCTGAAGCCAAACGCAGGGTCTGCGATCAGGTTTGATGAATGTCACTGTTCTTGAGGATGCTCTTGCCGACCTTACCGATGGCTATCGTTTCTATGAACGACAATCTGGAGGATTAGGAACTTATTTCCTTGATTCTCTGTGGTCGGATATCGATTCCCTCGCTTTCTTTGGCGGCATCCACCCAACCTATTTGGGATACCATAGACTTCTTTCAAAGCGATTCCCTTTTGCTGTGTTCTATCGCATGGAAGGAAATGCCGTGCAAGTGCGTGCAATCCTGGATTGCAGACGCAATCCCGCTTGGATCCGCGAAAAAATGAAATGACCAGATCGGGACACTGACCCCCGCCGCCCCCTCCCCCTCCGCCGGGGCGCGGTCAGCAGCCGGGCAACCAACCGCCCGGCGGCACGAAGCGTCCGGTCGGTGCCGGGTGGCCGCGCTGGACCATTCCGGTGCTCCTCGCCGTGCTCGTCGGCACCCTGGTGCTCAACCAGGTGTGGCCCACCAACACCGGCGAGAAACTCATGATTCCCAGCCCCAACTCAGTCGGTTTGGTGA
>JBAXPK010000023.1:0-41986 GCA_037132275.1 bacterium | reverse complement strand
CTGCTCGGTTTTCGTCTGCCGGTTTTCAAACGACGGGCGACTCGGCAACTGACGGAGCACCCAAAGTTCTATTTCTTTGATTGTGGTGTTTACCGGAAGTTAAGACCACGCGGACCACTGGACCGTGCAGATGAAGTCGCCGGGGCGGCCTTGGAGGGTTTGGTTGCTCAACATTTAAGGGCTTGGATTGCCTATTCCCAGAATGACTCAACTTTATATTACTGGAGGACAAAATCCGGCGCTGAGGTGGATTTTGTCATTTACGGCCCGAACGGTTTCACGGCCATCGAGGTCAAATCCTCCTCCCGGGTTGAACGGGGCGATGTGCGATCATTGCGTACTTTTCAGGAAGATTACCCGGAAGCCCAGGCCATTCTGCTATATGGGGGATCTCAACCTCTTCGCGTGAATGACATTCCATGCCTCCCTTGTGAAGACTTCTTGCGCAACCTCAGGCCCGGAACCGAACTGGGAAAATAGTGGGGTGCGTGGCTTCGCCACGCCCTGTAGTTTGGCCTTCAACTAGTTTTTTCTGAATCTGCAGTTATATGTAAGGAGCAGGGCTTGACGCCGCTTTTCTTCGGCGCGGCTTGACGCGCCGCGTTGGGTCTGGTACCTGAGGCTCATGAATGATTGGCCTCATAAGACCTATTCGCTTTCCGAGGAAATCGCCAGCAGTGTCACGCATGGGGTCGGTTTCTTGCTTGCCCTGGTGGCTCTCTCGGTGATGGTTGTTTTTGCCGCGTTGCGCGGGACCGCCTGGCATGTGGTGGCGTGTTCGGTGTACGGGGTCACCCTGGTGTTGCTGTTTGCGGCATCCACCTTGTACCACAGTCTTCCCTGGCCCCGGACCAAGGCGGTTATGAAAGTCATCGATCACTCCGCCATCTATCTGTTGATTGCGGGAACCTACACGCCGTTTTTATTGGTGTCCCTTCGGGGGCCATGGGGATGGACGTTGTTTGGAGTCATCTGGGGGCTCGCCCTAGTGGGGGTTGTTTTCAAGATCTTCTTCGCGGGGCGTTTCAAGCTGTTTTCAACGTTGGTCTATATCGGAATGGGGTGGATGGTTATCGTGGCGATTCGCCCGCTTTGCCAGACCCTTCCGCTGGGCGGCTTACTGTGGCTGGTGGCTGGCGGAGTGCTCTACACCATTGGCACGATCTTTTATCTCGGGCACCGAATCCCGTTCAATCATGCCATCTGGCATTCCTTTGTTCTCGCCGGAAGCTTGTGTCACTTCTTCAGCGTGATGCTCTTTGTGATTCCATAAGATGCGGCATGCCGCAATCGATAAACCACTCAAACCCCTGATTTTATTGGGTATTAAGTGGTAGAAGTGCAGGGACTCGAACCCTGGACCCGCTGATTAAGAGTCAGCTGCTCTACCAACTGAGCTACACTTCCATGATGACCGGTGCGAAAGCCGGACCGGTGCCAAAAAAAATGGAGCGAGCGAAGGGATTCGAACCCTCGACAATCACCTTGGCAAGGTGACACTCTACCAACTGAGTTACGCTCGCACGTAAAAACGGGTGTCAATCTACCAGTTCCTATTCTGGATTCAATCTATTTTTCTGAATAAACTTTTTCTGCTATCTGAAGGACGACTTCTTGGTCCCGGGGTCGGCGCGGTGCTTGATGATTTCGATCGTGGCCCTCGAGATGACGTCCAACCCGACTTTGCCGGTATTCCATACCATGTCATACAGCAGGGGATCGGCAATATCGCGATGGAAGAATAGTTTGATCAGTTTCCGGCGATCTTTGTCCTGTTTGAGTACCGCCTCCCGGGCCTCTTCTCTAGCCAATTTAAATCGCTTCATCATCCAGACAATGCGGTGCGCCTCAGGGGCGACGAGGCGGATATGAACTCCCTGGGGGAGATCCGCCGTGATCAGGGAACCTCCACGGCCCACCACGATTACCTTGCCGAGCAGGGCGAGCATTCGGATAATCTTGAAGGTCGTCGTGTAGAGGGTATGTTGTTCGGATTGACCGGTGAACAGGCTTTCCACAAAGTCATTGAACTGGGACCCGTATTTTTCAGATATAAGAACTTCCATATCCGTCTGAAGAATGGGATCGCGAGCAACGACTTCGCAGAGTTCCTTGTCAAATACATGCCAGCCCTCAAAGAGGGGGTTGTCACGGTGTTTGAGGAATTCCGTGAGGATAACATACGATAACAGATGCCCGCCCGCCCCGGACTGGCGTGAGATGGTCACAAAGGGGAAGCCGTATTCAGGGAGATCTTCGAAATCGCGCTTCTCCTTTAAAAATTGCTGTATCATCTTCAAGTGATTCATGATCTTGGTCTCCTAATGCCTTTATTGTATGGGAAGGCAATTTTCAGTCAATTTAAAAACAGAGGAACAGGGAGATTTAAAAGCACCCTTTGAGGGCCCATTTGACAGTCCTTCCTCTATCGGTTATAGTATTGAAGTTCTGGTGAGTCACTGTAAGCCCTGTAAGCCTCCTCTGGCGATCCTCCCTGAAAGTAATTATGTATCGACCTGACTTGATTCGAAATGTTGCCATTGTGGCTCACGTTGACCATGGCAAGACCACCCTTGTGGATAAACTGTTAAAACAGAGCGGCATGTTCCGGGATAACCAGGCGGTCGCCGAGCGGCTGATGGACTCCATGGATCTTGAGCGTGAGCGCGGTATTACCATTGCTTCCAAGAATGGTTCCTTTCAGTACGGGGAGCACACGATCAATATCATCGATACGCCCGGACATGCCGATTTTGGCGGGCAGGTTGAGCGTGTGCTGCAGATGGCCGATGGCGCGCTGCTGCTGGTCGACGCGCAGGAAGGGCCCATGCCGCAGACATTCTTTGTCTTGAAGAAGGTGCTGGCGCGGAACATCCCCGTGATTGTGGTCGTGAACAAAATCGACAAACCTGCGGCGCGGATTGATTGGGTGGTCAATCATGTGTTTGATTTGTTCGTCAAGTTGAATGCCCACGATGCCGCCCTCGATTTCCATACGCTCTATGCGTCCGCAACAGGCGGGTTTGCGTCGGTTGACCCCCATAAGCAAGGTACTGATATGCGGCCCATTCTCGATGCGATTATCAAGTATATTCCCATGCCGGGGGGCGATCCTGCTGCGCCCCTCCAGTTGCAGGTCAGTTCCATCGACCATTCGCCATTCATGGGCCGGTTGGGCATCGGTAAGATTACGTCGGGCTCCATCAAGACTGGCATGCCTGTGGTGGTGGCCAACATGGCCGGCAAGTTGGCCCCCACGCGCATCACTAAGTTATATCGCTTCAACTGTAATCAGAAAGTCGAGACTGAAGAGGCTGGCTTGGGCGAGGTTGTCGCCGTAGCCGGCCTGGACACGGTGGCCATCGGCGATACCTATACCGATCCCGAGTTTCCCCGTCCGGCCGCTTCCGTTCCGGTCGATCCCCCCACGCTCTCCATGAATTTCATTCCCAATAACTCGCCTTTCGCCGGTACCGAGGGCACGTTTGTCACCTCGATTCACGTGGCTGACCGGTTGAAGCGGGAGGCGCTTTACGATGTGGCGTTGGAAGTTGAAGTGCTGGCCGATGGATCCGGTCATAAGGTGTCCGGACGTGGCGAATTGCATTTGTCCATCCTGATCGAGAAGATGCGCCGTGAGGGTTATGAATTCCAGGTTAGTTGTCCCACTGTCATTTTCCGGAACGAGGACGGCAAGATGCTCGAACCCTACGAGGAACTGACCATCGATGTGGCGGAGCAATACATGGGTACGGTGATCGAAAAGCTTGGGGCGCGCAAGGGCATCATGCTGGAAATGGAAAAGGGAACCGGCATGAACCGGCTCAAGTATCGGATTCCCACGCGTGGCCTGCTCGGGTTCAAGTCCGAGTTCATGTCGGATACCAAGGGGATGGGGGTATTGACGTATATTTTTCTCGAGTACGGGCCGTTTTCAGGTGAGATGCGCAAACGGAGAAACGGGGTGCTGATCTCCATGGACACCTGTTCCACCGTCTCGTATGCGCTCTTTAACCTGCAGAAGCGGGGCAAGTTGTTCATGGGACCCGGAATCCGGATTCAAAAAGGACAGATTGTGGGCGAGCATTGCCGGGACAACGATTTGACTGTCAATCCCGCAAAGGGCAAACAGCTCACCAATATTCGTGCGGCCGGTTCGGATGAAAACATCATTCTAACGCCGCCGACCCTGATGAGCCTGGAAGATTGCATTGCCTACATCAATGAGGATGAGCTCGTTGAGGTCACACCCAAAAGTGTCCGGCTGCGAAAAGATCCCAAAGTCCGCAATCAAAAAGTCAGGGCCGAAGCCCTGTAGGCGTGAATAGCGGGGAGAAGGGAAATCCAGGCAGACAGCACCACGCAGGTGGCGCCAGCGAGTGCTATGGCTGTAATGGCTTCCGGGCATTTGCGGCGTAGCCTCAAAAGCGTGTGACCCATGAACAGGCTAATCAGCCCAATGACCGCCAGTGGAATCCGCAGGCCGAAGATCGGCATGAACCAAGGTGTGAGGATCAGCACGCAGTTTCCGGTAATACAGGTGATTAACGCCCATCGAGTCCCGGTTGTTCCGGCGGATAGCGCTTGCCGGGGAAGTTGGGTAAATGCCCTGCGTTTTCGTGCCCAGACCGGTATTAATCGGGTCAAAATCAGGAATGCGCCCAACGGTCCCCAGATGCGGAGTACGTTGAGCAGGTAGGGCGCCCCGCGTGTACGAAGAAGGGAAATCAAGGCGACCGATACGATAAGAAGGCCCGCCATGGCAAACCAACTGCGGGGTGGTCGCCAGCGCCACCTGCGAAGGATGGCCATGGCAATAGCGCCAGATAAAACGCCAAGCCCTGCTCCCGTCAATACATCGCTGGCATAGTGACGGCCATAGTACATCCGTTCCATGGCAACTCCCCCGGTGACAAGCGCCGCTGCCGGCAGCATCCAGGGGGATAGGCTCGCCAAGGGTGTTACGAAAGCGGTCGCAGTGGCGGCATCGCCACTGGGGAAGGATTGAAAGTTTTTGAAGGCGGGGCGCTCCCGTCCGACCCCAATCTTGATCGGCCAGATCAGGATAGCCATAACCGCAAGCGCGAGCATGATGTGCAGGGCGCGACGACGCGCACCGCAAAGTCCGATGCCTGCGGCAATCAGTAGAATAACATCCCCTTGGCCGAATGGCCGGAACAGTTCAAGGATTTCCCTGATGAGATGAAATTTTCCCGCCCAGCTTGAGAATGACTGCAAGGCGCGAAAGATACTGGCGTCATGGGGATAGACCAGTGTTGCGATTGCCAATGCCAGCACCGTCACCAATAGGTACGGGGCATAGATATTTTTTTTGGATGTTGTCATTTACAGCCGTTTCGAAAAACCTATGCGACGAGGGATTGATACATGGCTATCGTTTGATCCGTCATTTGTGAAAAAGAGAAAGACTCGACAAGCCGTTTGAGTGCGACGGCCCCATGCTGTTTTCGTAGCGGTAGATCCATGGCATATTTTTTAATGGCGTTGGCCAGACCTGCGGCATCGCCGGGGGGAACAATCATGCCGGATATTCCATCATCCACGAGTTCCACCATTCCCCCCACGGCCGATATGATTGAGGGTACAGACATACACATCGCCTCTGCGACGGCCTTGGATAACCCTTCATTCCGGAGGGTTGGCATCACAAACAGATCGCAGGCCCCGATCAGGGCGGGCGCATCCATTCGAAAGCCGGTCAGATGAACCCTTTCGCGCAGGATACTGTTACCGAGGAGTTTTTCAACTTCATCGTCGTCATTCTGTCCGATCAACAGGACATGGATGGGAAGTTCTGTAGCAAGGCGCCGGACAGCCTCCAGAAGAATGGGAACCCCCTTGATTGGGCGTGCCCTGGCGGCACAGGCAATCACGATGGCATTATCCGGGACACCGAATTCCCGAAGCGCCGTGCGGGGGGCTGCGGTAAACCAGGACGGGTCGTGGCCTGCGTAGATGTTGACAAGGCGGCTTTCAGGAATACCGAGCCCCTGCAGATATGATTTGACGGCTTTGGACACGCATACAATCCTATCCGCGAACGGGCTCAGTACGGCCATGCGGGCTGATGGGTCCCATCGTTTGAGGTGCCCCATGGTGCCGCAAAATCCGATGCGCTTAATATTCATTCCGACACTCGCAATCAGGCTGTTCGATAGTGCCCGGCTATTGAAGGCATGCAGGATATCATAAGATCCCGCTCTCAGGGTTCGGCGGAGAACACGAATGGCCGCCAGATCGATTCGAGCCTTCATGACAAAATGGGTCATGGGGAAGCCCGTTTTCTTAAGGTCATCAAAATAGGGAGAAGTAGTATCACACAGGAGGTTGACTTTGATGCCGCGGGCTGCAAGTTCCGGGAAAAGGTGGGCTTCCGGTCGTTCTCCGACCCCTGCTACTAATAGTACATTCATACGCGTTTGTTTTTCTAAGCGAATATAGTCACGAATACCCGAAGTACCGTCAAGGTGAAACCGGTTAAACAGGAATCTATGGCACCAGGCACTTGGCTCCACGGCCAATCAGGTCTTCGCGTCCTGCCGCTTGCAACGCCTCCCGGGCTTTTCGGTGGAATTTCGGGTCGTGGTAAAGAAGAAGGGCTCGTTGCAGGGCTTTTTCATTATCCGTGCGAGCCACATAAACGGGTTCGCCCGTCATGGGATCTTTACCGGTGTGAAACATGGCGGCGGCGATGGTGAGCGGGGCCGGGTAGAAGTCCTGAACCTGCTCCGTCCGGATATTTTCCCGTTTTAGGTATAGGGCCAGTTCAATCATGTCCTCCAGCGTACATCCGGGATGGCCGCTGATAAAGTATTCCACTACCTGCTGGGACTTTCCGGCCTGAAGTGAGGCCTCTTTGAATCGATTTACAAACTGGCGATAGGTGCAGGCGTCAGGCTTTCGCATCAGGCGCAAAACGTTTGCGGCAATGTGTTCCGGCGCAATTTTCAGGCGTCCACAGACATGGTGGGCAGCCAGTTCGGCGATCAGTCCGCGAGGCTCCTGTGCGAGGGCGAGATCGAATCGAATTCCGCTGGTGACGAAAACGTGGTTCACGCGGGGGAGTTGCCGTGCCGCCCGCAGAAGTTCGAGTTGCAGTCCGGCATCGGTTTCCAGATTCGAGCAAAGTTCCGGAGCCAGACAACTGGGGCGTTTGCAGTTGGCACCCTGACGTCGGCAGCGGGTGCCGTACATATTCGCCGTGGGACCGCCGAGATCGCTTACGGTTCCATGGAAATCGGGAGTGGTGGCCAGGGTTTTAATCTCGGCGAGGATATTCGCCTGGCTTCGCGATATAATGGTTTTGCCTTGGTGCGCGCCGATGGCGCAGAAGGCGCAGGAACCGTAACAACCGCGATGGGTAGTGATGGAATCCTTGATCATGTCATAGGCGGCAATCCGGGTTTGACCATAGGCGGGATGGGGGCGCCGGGTGAAGGGGAGGGCGTAAAGCGCATCAAGCGAGGCGGCGGATAATGGCGGCGCCGGGGGATGAACTACGAGTTGCCGGTCGCCATGCGATTGGATCAGTGTCACGGGGCGGTCGCTGGCGGCGTTGAGGAGCACGTCCCGGGTCATGCGATTGAAGGCCTCTTTGTCGGTGGAGACGGCCTCGAAGGAGGGGAGCAAGAGGGATTTCGGAGCATCATCTCGCGTGATTTCGGCTGTTCCGTCTATGCCCGATAATGGCTTACTACGATCCAGTCGCCGCGCCACTTCCGCAATGGCGGTCTCGGCCATTCCATAAACCAGTAGATCGGCTTTGGAATCGAAAAGGATGGAGCGTTTCACCGTGTCGGTCCAGTAGTCATAGAAAGGGAATCGGCGCAAGGAGGCTTCAATACCCCCGATAATGACAGGGCGCTTGAAGGCTTGCCGGACTTTGGTGACGTAGACGATGGTGGCGTTGGGCGGGCGCAAGTCGCCTTGTCCTTCGGGCAGATACGGATCTTCCCGGCGCCGTTTACGCATGACTGTGAGGCGGGCGAGTTGACTGTCGAGATTCCCCGCCGTCACACCCCAGAACAGGCGCGGTGGCCCGAGGGCGCGAAAAGCCTCAACATCATTCGGATCGGGCGCGGCGATGATGCCAACGCGGTATCCTTGTGATTCCAGCCAGCGCCCGATCAGGGCGACTCCGAAGGACGGATGATCCACATAAGCGTCACCGGTGACAAGAATGATGTCGCATTGATCCCAGCCACGTTGCTCCATGTCGCGGCGGGAAAGGGGAAGGGGGATGATGAGTGTGGAGTTCATTAAGTACGGTTTTCTGATCGCCGCTTCCTTGTGGAAAACTCCGGCGCTTCCTTGATGCAGGCGCCCAGGATGGAGAGGGATTTCTTGAAAAGGTTCCAACTGTCCCTTTTTAATTCCAGCGGGTCGGCGCCGACATTGGCCCAGCCTGCGGCAGTGAGGTCGTCCGGCGGAATGGCAACCTGATCCCAATTATGGAACAGGCGTCCCCAGGGACTGTGCAGGATATCATGCACAAGTTGCTGGTGGGTGGGATACCAGAAGGAGTCGTGGTATATCACGCTGGCGATATACGCCCAGGGGGCGAGTATGGTTTTTAATGACCATTCGATTGGCTTTCGAAGGGGGCCCCAATAGATCTTATGTTGCATCTTGCTGGCGAAGGTCATGTTTTTGAACGGGCCCACGAAGTTCCAGTTATCATTCAGTGCATCCGCATCACCCACAATCTCAATATCGCGCGGGTCGCCACAGCCGAGCCCCAAGTCATGGGCCAGGCGAATATACTTGATGTCCTGAAGGGGGTTGAACCCCATAAGTTTGGCCGCCACGGCGTCAATGGCGACCTGATCAGCCGATGCCAGAATCACATTCTTGACGTAGGGGATCATGCAGCGGGGGCCGGGGCCATCCCCGGCGAAGGTGCCATCCATTACGGCAAATATGCCTGAATGGATCTTCTTCTGGATCATGAGTAGATCTACGAGAGTTTCATGGATGACCGGATGGGCCCAGTGGCGGCGCTCATTCAGGAGTCCCCCAAAGGCGTTTTTCATGGCGCCGGTGGTAGTGGTGAAAACGTGGGTCTTTACTGTGGGGAGATGGATGATGTTTTCCCCGATGAACCGCTTGGGAATCCTAAAACCGTCCGGATAAACCCGGTTAAGACAAAGAAATTTATCGGCGACCGACCCCACGGCGTCACGGACGTTGATCCACGGCTCGTTGCCTTCATACAGATGGACGTTCCGGAGGCCGTGGGCTTGAATCACGTTGAGTTGCTTGTTTTCCCGTTCGCCGAGATGGGCATCAATGACGACGGTGCGGTTATGGCAGGCATGGATATTGGTCGGGGAATAGCCATCGCGTTTCATGGCACGGATGACGCCGTCCAATTGCCAGGGTGTGGTGGAGCTGCCGGGATAGAAAAAATGCCAACTAATATTCACCTTCAGGGCGGTGTCGGCCTGTTTTGAGATGACCTCCTGGTAGCCGGCTAGGTTCATCAGGCGGTGAGTGTCGGCCAACACAGTCGCCGGTGACGTCCGAAGGATGGCGACCGTGGATTTACTCATGTGTTTAAGTTACAAGAATGAGGCTCAAGTCTCAAGTTCCTTCCGAAAATGTTCCTGAAAAAGCTTGCACCATGCGCCGTGGGGTTTATGATTCGGCGCATGAAAACACTTAAATATTTAATGGTAGTCGGTCTGTTGGTGGTGGGGATTCTTCCGTCTGTTGCCATGGCGGCGTCGGGGGCGGCAGTTGACCTGGGTGCCCGGTATCATCAAAAGCACTCTGAGTTTGTCGGTCTGCCTTATGCCGATGGGGATTGGACCTACGTTGCGGGTTATGAGATTCAGGATGAAAACGGAATGTTGCAATTGGCCTGCGGATTTACCCCCGAGTTTGCCGACCACAAGGATTATGATTACGGCATCACGCCTGAAGCTAACCTGTTGATGAAAGACGGCATGTTTCAGGGTGGCCTGGGCATTCTCTCCACCTATACCCGTGATGGCGAAGGTAAGGGTGACTGGATGGATATGTACTGGCAGTGGGTGCTCGGACTTAACGTCCCGCTGGGCTCCCGTCTCAGCATTCAGGCCAACGCCTATTATGTGTTTGAGAAGTGGGGCACGTTGAACAAATTCAAGTTCGACGACATCGAATTTGGCGGTTATCTCAGCTACAAATTCTGAATGTCCCGCCTGACTCATAAGCCGGATCGCGTCCTTCGCGAACTCTCCGCCGTCCTTACCCGCCTTGAGGCCGCAGAGGTGTTTGACGTGCTTCAGGCCATGCTAACCGCTCGGGAACGGGAACAGATCGCATTGCGATGGCAACTGGTTTGCATGCTGGAAAAGGGGGTAACCCAACGGGCGATTGCCGCCGGATTGGGTGTCAGCCTTTGTAAGATCACCCGGGGCTCCCATGAATTGAAGTATGGCCCGGCGGCTTTTCGCAAGGCCGTCCGGCATGCGATTGAAAGGAAAGAGACGTAACATGTTCAAGCCGGTTTCGCGAAAAGTGGATTTTCCAGGGCAGGAAACGGAAGTTTTGGAGTTCTGGAAAAGCCAGCGGATATTTGAGAGGTCCTTGGAGCAGCGTAAAGATGCCCCGGAGTATGTGTTTTATGATGGCCCCCCGTTCGCCACCGGCCTTCCGCATTTCGGACATCTTCTGGCCGGCACGATCAAGGATATTGTCCCCCGTTATCAAACCATGCGCGGGCATTTGGTGAACCGGCGTTTTGGATGGGACTGCCACGGACTTCCGGTGGAGTATGAAGTCGAGCAGGATCTAAAACTCAGTGGTAAACGCGACATTGAGACGCTGGGTGTGGATGTCTTTAATGAACGGTGCCGTAGCATCGTGCTCCGTTACACACGGGAATGGCGCGACGTTGTCAACCGCATGGGGCGCTGGGTGGATTTTGACCACGACTACAAAACCATGGATCCCGCCTACATGGAATCCATCTGGTGGGTATTCAAGGCGCTCTGGGAAAAAGACTTGGTCTATGAAGGCCATCGCATTGTTCCGTATTGCCCGCGCTGCACTACGCCACTTTCGAATTTCGAAACCAATCAGGGCTATGCCGACGTGCAGGATCCCGCCGTAACGATCCGCTTCAAGGTTGAGGGGGCTGAACACCTTTATGTGCTGGCTTGGACGACCACTCCTTGGACGCTCCCCTCCAATGTGGCGCTTGCGGTGGGGAAGGATATCCGGTACGTGAAGATCAAGGACGGTGACGACTTCTATTATCTCGCCCAGGATCGGGTGCCGACTTATTATAAAAAGGGCGCAAAATTTGAAGTTATAGAGGAAGTCACCGGCGCCGCCTTGATCGGGCTGCGTTACGAGCCGCTTTTCCCTTATTTTTCGCACTATAAAGCGAACGGAGCCTTCCGGGTTATTGCCGGCGATTTCGTGTCGACCGAGGATGGTACCGGGGTGGTTCATATTGCACCTGGTTTTGGTGAGGACGATTCCAGGGTGGGGAAAACGGAAAAACTGCCAGCCCCCTGTCCGGTGGATGAGGAAGGCCGTTTTACTGCCGATATTCCCGATTATGTCGGGCGGGCTGTGAAGGAGGCCGACGCCGATATTATCAAACGACTCAAGCAGGAAGGGAAGCTCATTCACCAGGCGGTGATCAATCATAGTTATCCGCACTGTTGGCGTTGCGATACTCCCTTGATCTATCGCGCCATCTCGGCGTGGTATGTCAAGGTTGAGTCGATGCGCGACCAGATTCTCAAGGCCAATAGCCAGACCCGCTGGGTTCCTGAACACCTCCGTGATGGCCGCTTTGGGAAATGGCTGGAGCAGGCCCGTGACTGGAATATTTCGCGTAACCGTTACTGGGGCACCCCGCTCCCCATCTGGCGTAGCGATGACGGCAAGGAAGTGATTTGTGTCGGGTCCGTATCCGAATTGGAGGCCCTCACCGGGCAGAAGGTCTCGGATCTTCATAAGCATTTTGTCGACAAGCTCGAGATTCCGTCCCGGGAAGGGCGGGGGATGCTCAAGCGAATTCCGGAAGTGCTCGACTGCTGGTTCGAAAGCGGTGCCATGCCCTATGCCCAGGCCCACTATCCGTTTGAACATCGCCAGCAGTTTGAAAGCCATTTCCCCGCCGACTTCATCGCTGAGGGACTGGATCAAACCCGTGGCTGGTTTTATACTTTGACCGTGCTCTCAACCGCCTTGTTTGATAGGCCCGCCTTCCGTAACGTGATCGTGAACGGCCTGGTCCTGGCGGAGGATGGGCGCAAGATGAGCAAGCGCCTTAAAAATTATCCCGATCCCGGCTACATCATCAACACCTACGGGGCCGATGCCCTGCGGCTCTATCTCATCAACTCGCCCGTTGTACGGGCCGAGGATTTGCGTTTTTCAGAAGCCGGCGTGCAGGAACTGCTGCGAAATCTGCTCATCCCGCTGTGGAACGCCTATGGCTTTTTTGTGACCTATGCCAACGTGGATGGGTGGACGCCGGGAACAGGCGGGCAGAGTATAAGCACAAATGGACAGGCTGAGAATCTGTTGGATCGATGGATCCGCAGTTCGATGGAATCCTTGTCGGCCAATGTCACCAAGGCCATGGATAATTATGATCTTCAGGGCTCGGTTCGGCCATTTGTCCGGTTTATTGAGGATCTGACCAACTGGTATATCCGCCGTAGCCGCCGCCGCTTCTGGAAATCACAGGATGATGCGGACAAGGCGCAGGCCTACGAGACGCTTTACTATGTGTTGCTGAACCTGTCCAAGATCGCCGCGCCATTCGTTCCTTTTGTGAGCGATGCCCTCTATCGCAATCTGCGCACGGCAGAGATGCCGGAATCCGTTCATTTGTGCGATTTTCCGGTGGGGGATGCCAGTCGCCGCGATCCGGCGCTGGAGCGGCAGATGGAAGCGGTCATGACTGTGGTAGCCTTGGGGCGAACCCTGCGCTCGGCTCATGACCTGAAGGTGCGGCAACCGCTGAAGAAATTGCATGTGGCCTGCCGAAATCCGGAACTTCTCGGGAATATTGCCGATTTAAAAGACATTATCCTGGAGGAACTGAACGTCAAGGAGGCCGAATTCAGGGTGAGTGAGTCTGATTTCGCGACCATCAAGACTAAAGCCAACTTTGCCAGACTCGGGCCGAAACTGGGCCCGCTGATGAAGAAGGCGGCGGGGGTTGTCGCCGCTCTCAAAGCCGAGCAGATCGAGCGCCTTGCCAGTGGCGAATCCCTGGCGGTACTGCTGGATGGCAAATCCGTTGAATTGACTAAAGATGACGTCATCATTGAACATCTGCCGCGTGAGGGTAGTGTCGTGGCGGCCGAGGGCGGTATCGTGGTGGCGCTGGATACGGCCTTGACGCCTGAACTGGTCGCGGAAGGAATGGCTCGCGAGTTTGTCAGTAAACTCCAGAATATGCGTAAGATAGCCGACCTGGAAGTGACCCAGCGTATTCGTGTTCAATTCTTTGGGCCTGACGAAGTCAAGGCGGCGGTATTGGGACATCTTGACTATATTACGCTGGAAACCCTCAGTTTATCCTGTGAAGCCGTTACGGTCAGACCCGATGACGCAACTGACTGGGATCTGAATGGTCATCCCTGCGCAATAACATTTGAGCCTGCCTGAATACGGGATTTTTTTATCCGCCCGGGCCGATGGCATCCGCATGACAGCCCGAGGAGAGATTTATTTTTCTCAGGGTCTTGACTTGATTTTGTTGCTCCCGGGAGAGAGGGGGCAGATCAAGCGTTTTCCCGGCGTCTGCCAGGATGCCCATGGCCATGCCTAACCGGATATCCGCTTCTGTATTACGTCGTTTGAGGCCGACCAGCGCTTCCTGCATTTGCCCGGATGTGGCCTTGGACGGAAGGGAGGTGTACCCGGCGGTGATTTGATCAAGAGCGATTGTGATATTTATCAGGCTTTGATGGAGCTGCGGGTCAAGATCCTCTATGGCGTCGCAATGGGTCATCAGGGACTTGAGGAGCACAAGGCGGAGGCACGTCTCACCCGCCCTTTGGGTATTGAGTATCTGAATTGTTTCAGGGTTGCCAACGGATGCCGGGGCCCCGCCTTCGAGCGTGGCCAGGGCCATGGTCGACGTCCATTCCTTCATCCATTGTTGAAGCACTCCATAGATGGCCCCCAGGAAATCCGCCATGCGCCGGTTTTTGTCGAGAATGACCAGGGCGCTGAATGAGGTGGGATTCCGGGGGGCATTTACAAACTGACGGATGGCTTCAATATCCACCCCTGCCTTAACCTTGGAGCCATCCGCCAACGTGGCAATGCAGGCGGTGATCGCGCAAAGTCGGCCCTCTGCATCAATGATGGGTCCCCCGGAGTTCCCGCATGCAATATCCGATTCAAAGTGCAGCAATTTTGTGCCATGGTCGGCATAGTGACGCAGCGCCAAACCCGGGGTCATTTTCCATGACACGTCGTCAGGATGGCCGATAACATAGAGCGGGGCGCCGGGTGCGGGCGAGGCGCTATGGGTGAGCGTGAGGCAGGCCGGGGTGCTTGCAGGGATCTTTAGGAGCGCCAGATCATGGGTAATGGAATGGGCCTGAATGTTAGTCAGATTGTAGACACGTCCATCCAAGGTCAGGATCGAGGCCCCGGGCGCTCCAGCCACAAGATGATAACTAGTCAGGATGTCCCCGTCAGGCGAAATGACCACGCCCGCACCATGCCAGAAGGGGGTTATGATTTTGACGCAGGCGGCATGAGCCTGACGTACCGGGGGGAGATACTGGCGAATGGTTCTTAATGAATGATCCATTTTTGAGGTGAACAAGATGGGAACGCGAGTGATCAGAAATTCCTTGTCCACAATGGAATAGTCATCAAGCGGTGGCTGAGGAGGGAGTACACTTTTCTCAGTGACGGCAGGCGGGAACAACGCCATCCATTCCCGTCGAAGACTTTCCAGGTTGGGAGATTCTGCTCGGGCCATTTCGACAGACAGTCCTGTCATAAGAAGAGCTAGCCCGAAGTAATGATTATTTGGCAATTTCACCGTTTTGTAATGAAATATAATTTGCTAATAATTATAGCTCCGTACGGCTGAGCTTGTCCAGTGTGTGTTGATCCTGTTAGAGTATGACGGAGTGTCAGGCGAGGAAACGTAAAGGCTCTGAATAGACAGTATGAATGCGATCATCATATCCATAGGAGATGAGTTGTTGCTGGGGCAGACTCTTGACTCCAATTCTGCTTGGCTCAGTGCCCGGTTGGCGGATCGGGGTGTCATCCCTCTGTATCACAAGACCATTGCGGATGATCTTCAGGCAACCGTCACGGCCTTGACGCTCGCCATAGAGACGGCGGAACTTGTGATCGTTACTGGTGGTCTTGGCCCCACCCTGGACGACCTGACCCGTCAGGCCATTGCCACCCTGATGAAGAAGCCTCTCGACATGCATCCGCCTTCGCTAGAGCGGATACGGCAATTATTCAAGAGGCTCGGGCGTGAAATGCCCTCTTCGAACCGATCTCAGGCCCTAATACCGAGAGGGGCCGAGGTTCTGAATAATGATTGGGGAACAGCGCCCGGGATCAGATTTAAGTCTGGGAAAACTACCGTTTTTGCCCTGCCTGGCGTCCCGTATGAAATGGAGAATATGGCGGAGCGTCATATTTTCCCGATGTTTGATCGCGGAACAGGACTAGCGGTGGTCGTGGCGTCTCTTCATACGTTTGGCGCCGGTGAATCAGCCGTGGCTGAAACTTTAGGTGACTTGATGCAGCGGGGGCGTAATCCGTTACTGGGAACAACCGTATCCGGAGGCGTGGTTACCGTGCGATTCCGATGCAAGGCGCCGACTTCGAAACTGGCGCATAAGCAGCTCTCCGCGACGGTAGAATTGGTTAAGCAACGGCTGGGTCCCCTTGTTTTCGGGGAGGGAACTGTCACCTTGGCTGACGCGGTGGGAGAATTGGCAAAGGCGAAGGCAAAACGCCTGGTAACCGCAGAAAGTTGCACCGGTGGCCTGGTGGCGAAGTTGCTGACTGATGTTCCCGGATCTAGCGCTTGGTTTGATGGGGGCTGGATTACCTACGCGAACGCCATGAAGAACCGCGAATTGCATGTTGCTGCGTCTCTGATTGAAAAGGATGGGGCGGTAAGTGAATCCGTGGTCTGTGCTATGGCCGATGGCGCGTTACAGCGTTCGGAGGCTGATTTTTCGGTGGCTCTGACGGGGGTCGCGGGGCCGGATGGGGGAACCGAGGAGAAGCCAGTGGGAACCATTTGGATTGCCATTGGACGCAGGGTGGGGGAACGCAGGGGCGTTATAGCCGAGTGTTTTCGCTTTCCAGGCACCCGTGACAGGGTAAGGGATCTGGCTGCCAAGACGGCGCTTAATCTCTTGCGTCTGGAATTGATAAGGACCGGACGAAGCATGTGGTCTGTCCGGCAGTAGGAAATCTGAGTTATGATCGAGGTCGAAAATATTAAACAAAAATTCGGGCGTGTGACGGCGCTGTCCGGCCTCTCATTCCAAATAAATCGGGGGGAGGCCATTGCTCTTGTTGGTCCCAGCGGCGCTGGCAAAACGACGTTGTTACGGGTTCTTTCCACCTATATGTCTCCCTCGTCTGGAAAAGTTTTAATTGGCGGACAGGACGTAGTCAGCGACTCGTTACGCGTCAGGCGACTGATTGGATACATGCCTGAGAAAGACGCCATATATCCAGAGATGCGTGTGATGGAATATCTCACGTTTCGGGCTCGCTTGCGCGGATTATATGGTCGGACACGTGTCAAGCGGCTTCGTGAAATGATTGGACGGTGCGGGTTGGCCGGGCTGGAGCGCGCCCTGATTGGAAATCTCTCGAAAGGCGAAATACGAAGAGTTTTGCTGGCCGATTGTCTTTCAGGGGAGCCGGAAGTGATTTTACTCGACGAGCCGACCCTTGGGCTGGATCCGCTCAATGTGGAGCGGATTCACGCCTCCATTTCGTCCTTGGAAGGGAATCGAACCCTTGTTTTCTCAACCCATGATATGGCCGAAGCCGAGCTTCTTAGCTCCCGGGTGATGATTCTTTGTCGCGGAGTAGTGGCGGCGTTTGCATCCCCGCGTGAACTCTTTCAACAGTATGGAGTACCCACCCTGGGCGATGTGGTCAAAGCGGTTGTAATGGGGGGAGGGCGCTAGTGAATGCAATCCGAATCCTTTGTCGCCGCGATATACGGTCATGGTTGTCGCTGCCCACGTTTTATTTGATGGGTACGCTGTTCCTTGGTGTGACGGGCCTTTCCTTCTGGGGGTTTGCCGTGACCATGGGGGGGCGGGGTTTATTAACCACCGAGATTACCTTCAATGGGATGGTGTTCTGGATGGCGTTTCTTGCCATGGCCTCCGCCGTGGCGGTGAAGCTGTTGGGCGATGAACAGGAGCGCGGCACAATGGAAGTGTTGCTAACATCGCCGGTTAGCGAGGTTCAGGTGGTGGTAGCCAAGTTTTTGGCAGGCCTTTTCTTGATCCTGGCGTTGGCTGTGCCCGCCGTTCTCTATCCCTGGATGCTCAAGGCGCTTTATCCTGACTGGAACGGGACGGATTTCCGCATGTGGCTGGCGGGATGTCTGCTTCTCGGAATGCTGGCGGGCCTCATGACCTTGACAGGAATGTTTTGGTCCCAGATGTTTAGGCGCCAGACGGCCGCCAGTGTGGCGACATTCCTGACCGGGACGATGATTGTTTTCCGGGGTTCACTTCGCAGTTGGATCGGGGGCGGAGAGGCGGACGCCTCAACCGGATTTGTTGCCGTGGCTTCACATGTCGCCAGTTTTTCTTCAGGCTTCGTGGATAGCCGTTTCCTGGTGTTTTACCTGAGCGGCATCGCGGCTCTATTATTTTTGAACATCAGGTTGCTTCAGTGGGCGCGATACCGGCGCTCTTCGGGCGGGCTGAATATGGCTGTGTCATTTCTGCTGGTGTTTATTCTGGCGGGATTTGTGAATTATCTTTCAGTGCTTCATCCTGTTCGGATGGATGTCAGTTCCCTGGGAAACAGCCCATTACCGACGGCGTTATTGAAGACCCTTGAGCGTGCAAAGAGTCCGGTTCGGGTTATCCTTCTGGCGCCAAGCGGGAATTCGACGGCAACAGCGGCTCGGAGGGTGATTGAGAAATATCGGTTTGCACACCCGTTGCTACAAATTGAGATCGTAGACCAGTCCACCGAACTGAGCAGGACGCGTGAGTTGGTGGATCGTTATCAACTGCGTGAGTCGACAGTTCTCATTGTGTCGTGCGGAAACCGGTACAAGATATTGCCGCTCAGGACTATTGAGCATCCTTCAATTCGGGGGGATGTGCTGGAACAACGTCGCTCAACGCAGGGGGCCCTTCTCGAAACCGAAATGATTCTGGCTTTGCGGTCGGTTGTTCAGGAGAAAGCTCCGGTAGTCTACTCCCTGACTGGTCACGATGAACGGAGCCCCTCTGATTTTACCGATTACAAAGGATATTCAGAAATTTCCGGAATGATTCGTGATCGTCATGCTGAGATTCGACCGTTGCTTTTGGGAACGGCGGAGTCGGTGCCGAATGATTGTTCGGCCCTTATTATTGCCGGTCCTGAACGGCGCCTGGCCGCTTGGGAGGTAGGCAAAATCCGGGACTATCTGGCTCGAAGCGGACGCCTCATGGTGTTAGTGGATTCCGGATCAAAGAGTGGCCTGGAGCCCCTGCTTGAAGAATGGGGGGTCAGACTCGGGCAGGATCGTGTTATTGATTCGAAAAACGTTTCTCTGCTTCCGGCCAACCGTGACCGCGCTCCTGTTCTTGGACTGGGTGAAGTTTCCGTGATCCGTTATGGCCGGCACATGATCACAGACGGTTTGGACGGCTTGATGTCTACCTTTATTATGCCGCAGTCGGTGGAGCCGATGCCCAGTAGCTCGCGAGGCGGAAGCCTGAATGATCATGCGGATAGACCCCGTGTGATTGAACTGGCTTTCAGTTCCGGCAAAAGCTGGGCGGAAGTGGATTTTGAACAGAATCCGCCCCAATACAATGAGGGCTATGACCGGTCTGGGCCGGTGGCGCTCGCGGTGTGTGTCGAGAAGGGAATTTCATCAGAGTTCACCATGGATATCAAGCCGGTTAGGATGGTGGTTTTCGGGGATTCCCAATTTGCAGCGAACCGGTGTCTTGCCGGTGGGAACGAAACGTTGTTCATTAATGCTTTGGAATGGCTGTTGGAAAGGGAGGATCATCCCTCCGGCGCCACTGAGCTGGCAGGTCGTTATTCCTTGAAGATCGAATCGGACGGTAGACGTGTTTCATTTATCGTGATTGTGATGGCCCTGCCACTTGTATTAGCTGGACTTGGTTTCATGGTCGGTTTAGCTCGTCGAGACCGGCGCTCAAGTCCCGCGTCATTCCGAAAGGAGTCCGCAGGAAAATGAGTTGGAAACCCACATTCTGGCTATTGGCGCTGGTGGTTATCACTGGTTTGTTCATTGTGGTCTTTGAGAAAAATGCCGGCTCAGATTCGCGCGCCTTACCGGTGGATGATTCCTTGCTTCATGTCAGTTCCGAAGCCGTGACCCGGCTTGCGATGACGGCGGGTGATGTGTCGGTCGAGTGTGTGCGCCGGGATGGCCAGTGGTTTCTAACCCGTCCGATGGACGCGCGTGCCAATGAAGCCAGGATCAATCGGATTATTGAAGCCTTGGTCACAATCCATCAGCGTGAAATCCTAAGCCCCGAGCGGCTTGAATTACGGCGGTTGACAACGGCCAGTTTCGGCCTTGATACCCCGCGTGTCCGGCTGCTGGTGGGGAACGAATTGCGCGTCGATGAAGTGGTGCTGGGTGACGATTCCCCGCTTGGGGATCTTGTTTATCTTCGCCTGAATGGTGGGAAGGACGTAATCGGGGCGACATGCCAGATGCAGGATATTCTTCCCATTGACGTCGATAGTTTGCGGGATCGATCTGTGTTTTCTTCAGCTATCAAACGGGCGGTTCGGTTGGAACTTAAGTATCCCGGCGTGTTTTTGCAACTGGCGCTTCGCGATGGAAACTGGCGGATTCAGCAGCCCTTGGACGCCCGTGCGGATAACCGGCGGGTTGAACGATTGCTGCTGTCGCTTATGGCTTTGAAAATTGAATCGTTTGGCTCCACGGCCCCGGCTGACCCGTTTGTTTATGGGTTGGGACCGGATGAGGCGGCCATGCAGATTTCCCTGTTCATTGAGGGCGGAAAGGAGCCGCTGGTATTGACGGTCGGAAAGGCGCGGCAGGATAATCCTGCGCTTTTGTACGCTGGGATCAGCGATGTTCCTTCGCTTTGCGCTATCAACAAAGAGGTTCTCGCGTTGCAGGCCATCAGGGTAGACTCGTTGCGTGATCGCCGATTATGTGATGCGGATCCTGCGGCTATCGTATCCGTGATGCTGCGGGAGGGCGATGCCAAACTGGTGATGGTGAAAACCGAAAAAGGGAACTGGATGATCATGGAACCGTTTCGGTTCAAGGCTGACTCGCCGTCGATCGGGACTTTTCTCCGGACGGTCTGCGATCTAAAGATCGAGGAGGGACGATCCGGTGTGGGAACGAACATGCTGGACGGTAATCCTTCCGCCTTGTCCTGTCGCTTGGATCTAGCGACGGTTTTGCCGTCTAATCCTGTGACCAATGAAACGGGGGGACTCATGGCTGCGGGATCGGTCTGGAGTTATCTTTTTTACGCTCCGCTAACAGGGGCTTCGAATAGTCCGGTGTATAGCGTGGAGACCAAGACCACATCGCTCATTCATCCTCAAGCTCTGGCGGCATTGTGGCCAAAATCCATGACGGCATCTTCGCTTGTTGATCCCCGTTTCTATATGGATTGCCAGATGCTTGATCTGTCCCCCGGCCAGGTGCGACGGATCACGCTGGCACACAAAGGCCGGGAAGAAACGGTGACATTCAGCAATGAGAAAATGTGGCTCGTGGATTCCCCGCCGGATGGACAGATTGTCGAGGAGGCCATTCCCTCATTGCTCGGCCTTGCCTCCACACTTCGGGCGGAACGGATTGAGAGCATGAATTCTACCAACGCGCTCATGTACGGGATCGATGAGTCGTCGCCGAGGGTGACATTTGGGTTAACTGGTGCCAGTGGCATTCAGAAAACTGTATTGATAGGCAGGGGATGCGAAGGGGGTGGCGTCTACGCGATGATCCAGGGTCAGGATGTGGTGTTTGTGTTGAGGCAAGATGTGGCGCAGGCCCTCACACACCGTCTGGTCGAAACCCGCTGATGTCTGTGACTTCACCCATGAAAGCGCATAGCCCCGCAACGAAATATTTCCTTTGGTTCCGCCCGGCTCTCATCATGATTGTCGGGGGAACTTTCGCCATTATTCTGGGCTTGGCTTGGCTAGGCTTTCCTCGGATTGTGACCCGTTGGATATTGGCGAGCGTCAATGACGGGGACTACTATGTCCAAGCTCATGATGTTAAGCTGGATTTGCGTGGCGGTTTGAAGGCCCGGGATGTGATGATCTACAGGAAGGGGATTACGGGACCGCCCTTTCTTGAATCAAGGGAATTGAGAGTGTTGTTCCGCTTGTTCGAGCGCCCCGCAGCCGGACAAACCCGTCTCAAAGCGTTGCAGGCTAATGAGGGGATTCTCCGTCCACTATGGGGCCTCTCACCCTCCGGGCGGAAACACACGACCAAGGATACTTCCCTTCTGGGCACTGTCCGTCAGGAAAATGACGCGATCAGAATCATGGATGTTGATGTCGCGTTGTCTGATTTCGATGTGCTCGGAGTTTGGGTAGAGAAGGTACACACCAGTGTGGTTGTGGATGCCGAAGGCGTCCGTTTGAATCGGCTCTCTGGCGAGGTGGGTCGAGACTTGCACCGGGGCTCGGTTGAGGGCCAACTGGTGTGGTTGTATTCCGGCTTATTTTCCGGCCGGGTGGTTACCGCCTTTGACCCCCATGCGTTATTGCCGATTTGCAGATCGTTTTATCCGCAAGCCGTGGGCATGTTGGATCGGTTCTCATTCCCCACAACGCCTCCACGACTGGATATCACCTTTGAGGCAGGGATGTTCCCGGATTTGACGTTAACGGCCAGAGGCAGAGTCCAGGCGGCGAATTATGCGTATCGGGGAGCCGTGATCGGGTTGGCCAACCTGATGGTCGAGTATTCTTTCGGAAATGGGACGAACCGGCTGAAACTTGATCCGTTCAGCATCATGATAGGGGGGCGAAATGCCAGGGGGCAGGTTGAGTTTGACTTCGGTTCCGGAAGTGCGAATTTCAGGGTGAGATCCGAAGTGGATATGGCCGCCATCCTTCGACTCCTAGGACTGAAGGAGCGCCTCATGGATCCTTGGCATTTTGAAAAGGGAGCGCTGATGCTGGCGACGGGGCGGGTTGATTTTGTCCATCCGGAAACGTCCGAGGTGGATGCTGCTGTTGAGGGCGCGAAAGTCGAAATTAAAGGGATACCTCTCACTGATTATGCCTTCAAATATCAGAACCGGGGATATGCCCATGCATTTACTGATATCAAAGGGAAAACCGGCGGAGGATCCGTTAGCGGGTCGGCTCAGCTTTCCGTGGGGCAACCGGGAACAAATTGGGTGGCGCATGTGACGGCCGAGATCATCAATGCTGACGCGGATGAAGTCCTTAAGATGATCAGCGCGAAGCCCAATTGGCGTTTGGAAGGAAAAGCATTCGGGAATCTTGAGGTGAGCGTGGGGGGCGGCGACATGCCCATGGCCGGGCTGTCCGGGCGGGGGCAATTGACCGTCCGCAAAGCGGGCGTGTTCAAGAATCCATTAGCGTCAGGCCTTGTGGCGACGTGGGGACAGCGGGTGAGGACGATGGATCTCGCAGGCCTGTACGCCGATGCACGGTTTTCGTTTGCGATCAAGGATGGTCGACTCTCGAGTCAGGATCTTATAGTAGAGGGAGCCGGCTTCGGATTGGAGGCTCAGGGGAGTAGCGGGTTTGATGGCTCTTTGGACTGGATTGTGAAACCGGTCGTCCCGAAAAGCAAAGGGGCTTTGGGTCAGGTTTTGACGACGCTATTCTCGCCCGTTAAGACAAGCGGGTATTCACTCACAGGTACTTTTGAAAACCCAGTATGGCGTCCCGCTGTTAGTGACCGGAAAGAGTGAACACGACCATGATACCGACACCCATTCAGACACAGAGAGCAGTCCATATTAAGACGTATGGATGCCAGATGAATGAACGTGATAGCGAGGCGATCGGCGCGTTGCTGGTTCGGCATGGATACCGTTTGACCGTGAATGAATTCGGGGCCGACGTGATTCTGGTCAATACCTGTAGCGTTCGTGGGAAAGCTGAAGACAAGGCTCTTGGAAAACTCCGCCTGATCACCGCCGAAAAAAAGACGCGTCCCGGCCTGATCGTGGGAGCCGTCGGATGCATGGTACAACGCCTCGGGTCTGGCATCCTAAAGCAGGTTAGGGGTCTTGATCTGGCTGTCGGAACACATCGTTTGAGTGCCCTCCCCGCGTTGATTGAGGCGGTGGCTGAAGGCCATGGACCGCTGGTGGATACCGGTGAAACAGAGCCTGAGGCTGAGTCCCTGTCCGGGCATGCGGGCGGCACACTTTCCGCTTTTGTGAATATCCTTCTGGGGTGTGATCGGCATTGTGCCTATTGCATTGTCCCCACGGTGAGGGGAACGGAATGGAGCCGTGCGGCGGACAGTGTGCTGAGGGAAGTAACGGCGCTGGCAGGACAGGGGTGCCGTGAAGTTACGTTGCTGGGGCAGAGTGTTATGTCGTATGGCCGGAAAAATCCAGTGTGGCCTGAGGCGTACCGCTCTCCCCGTGGTTTTATGGAGCCGCTTCCCCGTCTTCTGGAGGCGGTAAGCCAGGTTCAGGGAATCCGGCGTATTCGCTTTACCTCGGGGCATCCCTCCGGTTGTAGCTCCGAGCTTGCCCGAGCCATGGCGGAAGTATCCGGAATTTGCGATCATCTTCATTTGCCCGTTCAGTCAGGCTCCGATCGTATTTTGCAGAAGATGAGGCGGGGATACACGGCGGGAGACTATCTTTCCGCCGTGCGCCGCTTGCGTGAGGCCGTGCCGACCCTGGCACTGACGACAGATGTCATCGTCGGATTCCCCGGGGAAAGCGTGGAGGATTTTGAGGCGACACGACGGCTGATGGAGGAAGCCCAGTTCGATAATGCCTTTATTTTCAAGTATTCTCCACGGGAAGGCACCCCTGCTGCGGAATGGGAGGATGATGTCGATCCGGTTGAAAAATTACGCCGCAATCATCTGTTGCTGGCAGATCAGGATCGGCTGGGCATGGCTCTCAATGAGGCCAGTATTGGACGGACGGTCGAGGTGCTTGTGGAGGGCCCCAGTATGCGCAACAAGGAACGCTGGGCAGGACGTTCCGGCTCGAACAAGATCGTAATTTTTGATCCTCGCGAAAACATTAAAGTGGGTGATATGATTTCTGTTTCTATTGAGAGGGTGGGGCCACAAACTTTATTTGGTTCAGTGAAAGAGGTAAAACCGTCATGATGTCGCTTGAAGAACTATCGCTTTGGATCGGGGGAGTGTACATTGTGCTCCATTTGCCGCTTGTCGCGGCGCCGCAAATGACCCGGAAACTCCTGAAAGCCTTTCCCCGTAATTTTTGGGCCGGCGTGATCCTGACGGGCATCGCACTGATCTGGTCGGCTTACGCGGTCTATGATATGCCCTTGGGCGCTTTCATTGAGGAATATAAATGGGTGCTTTGGGGATTAACCCCCGCCATCTACGCTCTCATTCTGGCGTTTATGAACGAATTGCTCGCGCCTCGGGCGCTGGGTGGCCTTCTGCTTCTGGTGGCGAATCCAGTATTGTCGATTCAATGCCTCTATTCCACACGTTTCACATGGGGCATTGCCGCCTTGGCATATGTCTGGATTGTGGGGGGGATTATCCTGGTTCTGTCACCGTACCGGTTCCGTCAGGTGATGGAAAAATGTGTTTCCACGGATTTCCGGTGCCGATGGGCGGGGATATTGGGAGTGGCTGTTGGAATAGGGTTAATGATACTTGGATTTACGGTGTTCAAAGGGGCGGATTGATAGGTTACAGCCTGGCGAGAGCGGGCAGGGGAGGTGGGTATGGATTCAGTTGCGCTGGGGACGCCGATGCAGATCCTGGAGGCGGCTTTAAAGAAAGAAAATGAGGCGTACACGTTTTACGCCTCGCTGCGGGATCATGCCAAGGGCGCGTTAATCCGTGATTTGGCGGAAGAGTTGTGCGAGGAAGAGCGACGACATGTCCAGTTGATTGAACGACATATCGTGAAACTTAAAAGCGGATAATACGGTGGGCGCGAAGAAGTTAATCATATTTGATCTCGATGGTACGCTGGTGGATTCCTGTCAGGACCTTTCTACGGCCGTGAATCTGATGAGAGCCCACTTCGGTTTGTCGCCGCTTCCGGTTGAGACGATTACAGGGTTTGTGGGGAACGGTGTGCGGAAATTGGTGGCGCGTGCGTTGCAGGGAACCAACGTGAATGTGGAAGAGGCGTTGCGGGTACAGGCGCCGCTCTATCTGGCTCATGCGGCGGATGATACCACCCTGTATCCCGGGGTTTACGAGGGACTCAAGCGTCTGCGTGCGTGCGGACATAGCCTTGCCGTTGCCACGAATAAGCCCGCGGAACCCTGCGATATCATCCTCAAGCATTTCGGGATTCATGACTGGTTCGTCAGTGTCCTCGCTGCGGGGCGTTTCCCAGTGTTGAAGCCTGAGCCGGATATGATTTTCAACATCATGGCCACAGCTGGCATGACGCCGGAAGATACCTGGGTCGCGGGGGATAACACCACCGATCTGGAGGCCGCGCGGCGGGCTGGTGTCCGCAGCATATTCCTTACCTATGGTTACGGAACGCCTGGCAATGAGGAGCCCACCATACGGTGCGATTCGTTCGATGAATTAATGCGCGTAGCGGGCTGAGTCACGGTATTCAGCGCAATAGCAGGTAGATAATAAAGGCAATGTAGAAGACTCCCCCACCCATCAAAATGAAAGGGTTGAGGGCTCTTTTCCAGCGAATCCAGAACAGAAGTATGGCGGCCGAGGTGAAGGCTAGAAGCGCCGATACCAAGGGAACCCCAGTCAGGTCCCAGGCGGTAAAAACCACGCCAAATGCGACCGGAAAACTACTTTGGAATACCATTGCGCCCGTAATGTTGCCCATGGCCAGAATGTCCTTTCGCTTCCCCATCCAGATCACCGAATTGCATTTCTCGGGGAGTTCGGTGGCGATCGGTGTGATGATGATGGATAGGATCATGGCGGAGATGCCCAGTGTGACGGAGACAGAACTCACGTAACCGACAAAGAGGTGGGCGCCCCATATCATCAGGGCCAGCGAAGCAATCACTTGGATGATGATCACGGGCAACGTTTCCGGAAGCCCCAGATACCGGTTGAAGTGCAATAGGTCGACATTTTCAATTTCATGCCCATCGGAGGTGAGTGTGACCCGGATATACCACAAATATCCCACAACCAGGCCGATTCCCACGGCGATTTTGAAGGCCTGGTGCTCGTGAAAAAACGAGGCAAG
Organism: bacterium; assembly: GCA_037132275.1. Classification (GTDB taxonomy): domain Bacteria; phylum Verrucomicrobiota; class Kiritimatiellia; order CAIKKV01; family CAITUY01; genus JAABPW01. Next base: position 15,377 of record JBAXPK010000023.1, on the reverse strand, counting down.
AATCGCCACTCCATAGAGCCCGAGGAAAAAAGAAAGGTCACGCGTCAAGCCATGTACATCGGTATGAATGGTCTTTGTCCGACGTCCGAGGCCTGCGTAGATCAGAACGGCAAGGCCGGTGATAAAAAAAGCGAGTGTGCCCAGCATGAACGGGGCACCAGCGATGGCGCCAATTCCCACCTGATGTGATTCCGCGCTGTGGAAGAAAAGGATTGCGATGACGGGAATGATGGTTTCAGGTAGAGCGGTGCCAACCGCCGCCAGGATGCTGCCAACAACTCCCTGGTGCAACTTGCAGCGGGCCCCAATCATTTCTATCCCATTGGTAAAGACCACGCTGGCCAATAATATCATGCCTAGACTGACGACCAACATTACGACATCAACAATCATTTCCCGATCCCTCCATATGACAAAATGAATATAAGCACTTTAGCCAACAGGGTAAAGCCATCTTCTATGTCGCGCAGAAGCGGTGTCATGAATTATTCGAAGTTCGACTCGTGATTTCTCGATTGGGTCGGATATTGCGGCAGCCTTCACGCTGGGTGATCATCCGAGTTTTATTAACATCAGGCTCACTGATGCGTTCAAGGCTTGAACGAGCAGATATATTCCGCGATTCCTGACTCGACAGCGATGTCGAACTTGGAGTTTCCGGGAACATCGAATTGGGTGCCGGCGGCATGGGGAGTCCATGCGGAGGCGCCTGCTTGGCGCGCTTTGCAGGCGCCCGCGATGATTTTCATTTCTTCCGGTGCGGCCGTATTGAATGTGTAGGTGCCCGGATAGATCAGGCCAATCGTTTTTTTGGAACCATCAGGAAGCACGACGGTATGGCTGACCACTTTGCCGTCAAAATAGACGTTGGCCTTGGCCGTTACAGAAACATTTTCAAATATGATGGCGCTCATGACTGTATACCCCTGTTCGATAAATCTACTGTTTCGTTGTCTTTAAAAGACACTATCATTTGGGTTGAAAATCATCAATGTAATGGGTGCCAGGGACATAGGCACCACTTTCATAATTCTTTCCATGCCAGGGCGCCGGTTGGGCATTCTTTAACGCATTGATCGGCGGAGTGTCCCAAGCCTGCCTCAAGCGATGCGCCAAACGGGACGCCCACCATTGCATCAAAGCCCCTGCCGAGAAAAGCGAGGCCGGGTTTTTCGCCGGCGTGTGTTGTAATTCTCACGCAGATGCCGCATTTGATGCATTTTCCGGACTCGAAAATTACGCGGGGATGTGTGATGTTCCGCTCCACGGGTTTCCGGCCTTCAGCCGGGACATGCATGGGGCCAGTCATGTGGGCCTCCATGTAATCCCGAAGTTTGCAGGCCTCTGCCTTGCGACAATCACAATGCATGCAGCGTTTGCTTTCCCGGATCGCTTCATCTTGTGTGAACCCCGTGCCGGGTCCGTCGATGGGGCTGATACGGACATGGGGCGAGGCTTCTTTCATGAGTTCCTGGCCTTCAGCCGCCTCAATCTTGCCCAGTCTCGACTCGAATCTGTTGGGTGGTCCGGTTACCGTGAGCCCCCCGAGGAATTGATCGATTGAGATGGCCATGCTTTTTCCATGGGCGACGGCCCGGACAGCCATGTGTCCGGCCTGAATAACCTCGCCGCCCGCAAAAATCTTTTCATCTGAGGATCGGAAGGTGTGTCCATCAACCTTGATCCCGCGGGGGGTGAACTCAACCTTCCACGTCGCCAGAATATCGGGTGAGGTTATTCCGGGAGTCAGGATGATGGCATCGTACCCGGCTTTCAAATCCTCGAAAGCAATGTCGGAACCAACGCGGGTGTTCATGCGGAAGTTCACTCCCAGATCATGGATGTGCTTGATTTCGCGGTCTAAAACGGTTGAGGGGAGCAAATATTCCGGGATCCCATACCGGAGTTGACCGCCCGGATGCGGATGGTCATCAAAGATCGTGCAGGCATGTCCGGACTGGGCGAGATAGAAAGCTGCCGCCAGACCGGCAGGTCCCGCTCCAACAATGGCAACACGATGTTGAGTGGAGGGAGAGACGTGTGCCGGGGGTGAAATTCCGGCGGCGCCATCATCTGCGGAAAATCGTTTAAGCAGGCATATGGAGAGCGGGGCATCTATGCGTCCGCGGCGGCAGGCTTTCTCGCAGGGGGCAGGGCAGATTCGCCCCAGCACGCCGGGGAGGGCAATCATGTCGTAAACTGTGGTCAGTGCCTCGAGGGGTTTGCCCGCAGCGATTTGACGAATCATGAGCGGAATGTTCATGTGCGCGGGACAGGTAGTTGTGCAGGGAGCCTGGCAGTCACCGGCATGTTCGCTCATGAGTAAACTCAATGATCCCGTCCTCACATGTCGTGCTTCATTGGTGTCGGTTTCCACCACCATGCCGTCTGTTGCCAAGGCGCTGCATGATGGCAGGAGCCGGCTCGAATTCTTTTCCTGAACCACACAGACCATGCAGGATGTGAAATGAGGCAACCCTTTCAAATTGCACATGGCGGGAATGATAATTCCAGCAACGCGGGCGGCGTCCAGAATTGTAGTGCCGGGGTCGACGGTTATACTGTGTCCATTAATGGTCAATCGTGGCATGGGTCACCTATCCAAACGGCATCCACCGGGCAGACCTGTCTGCAGGTATCGCATCGGGTACATTTGTCCTGTTGAATGACATGCTGCTGATAAGGTGCAAATTCAATGGCGTCCGCCGGACACGCCTGGGAGCACTTCGTGCAGCCGATGCATTTCTCATTAATTCGGTAGGCAATCAGCGCCTGGCATTTTCTGGAGGGGCAACGCCCGGCCAGATGGGCGTCATATTCCTGCCGGAAATGACGGATCGTCGACAAGACCGGGTTGGGGGCGGTCCGGCCCAGTCCGCACAAACTGCCCGTGCGGGTTGTTTGTGCAAGATGTTCAAGGTGTTCGATGTCTCCCTTTTGCCCTTTGCCGGCACATAACCTTTCCAGGATTTCCAGCATGCGTTTCGTGCCAACCCGGCAGGGGGTACATTTGCCGCAGGACTCCTGCTGTGTAAAGGTCATAAAGTAACGGGCGAGATCCACCATGCAATCCGCCTCATCCAGAACCACCAGACCGCCAGACCCCATGATGCAGCCGGCGGTGGCCAGCGCTTCATAGTCCACGCGTGTTTCGCCACATGAGGCGGGAAGGCAGCCGCCGGAAGGTCCGCCAATCTGCACCGCCTTGAACGGCTTTCCTGTTTCGGTGCCGCCGCCGATCTCCTCGACAATCTCGCGGATGGTGATCCCCATGGGCACTTCAATCAGCCCCCCGCGATTGACTTTCCCGGTCAGTGAAAACACCTTGGTTCCCGCGCTGGTCGCGGTTCCCATCGCGGCGAAACGAGCCGCGCCGTTCCGGATGATCCATGGCACCATGGCCAGGGTCTCCACATTATTGATGGCCGTGGGACAGCCCCATAATCCGCACTCTGCGGGATAGGGCGGACGAAACCGCGGCATGGCCCGCTGTCCTTCAATGGAAGCCAGCAGGGCGGTCTCTTCCCCGCTCACAAACGCGCCCGCCCCCTCAACAACCCGGAGAGAGAGGGTAAAGTCGCTTCCGGCAATTGACTTTCCAAGATACCCGCGTTTTTCCATCCGTGACAGCGCCTCGGTGATACGCCGGATGGCGAGCGGATACTCGGCGCGGATGTAGAGAACGCCCTCGCTGGCGCCAACGGCATAAGCGGCAATGATCATGCCCTCCAGCACCCGGTAGGGAAAGGATTCCAGAAGCATCCGATCCATGAAGGCGCCGGGATCCCCCTCATCCCCATTGCAGATGATATGCTTTTTGGGGCCGGATGCCTTGCGGACCATGGCCCATTTTCGGCCCGTCGGAAAACCGGCTCCGCCCCGCCCGCGTAAACCGGACTGCGTGACAGCTTGCACGATTTCGTCAGGATGGCCGGCCTTTATACAAGCCGTCAGCGCCGTCATGCCACCATGGACGCAATATTCATCAAGATCCAGGGGATCGATATCCCCGCACCACTCGCTGGCGATACGTTCCTGTTTCCCTAGGAAGGCGCACACCGGTGCGTCCCGGACATCCAGAGCATAGCGTGTGACCGGCGTCCACGTGTCATCCGTGAGCAGGTGCTCCATGGCGGTCGTCAGTCCGGTGCGGACGCGGCGGACAAGGCCCCTCGGCTTGAAATGTTTACGCACCAGTTGGGCCGCATCCTCCGCCCGAACCTTGGCATAGGTTACCGGTTTGCCGTCCGGCGAGACGATTTGCACCAGCGGGGTTTGATGGCACATTCCCACGCAGCCCACCGGCTTAATGACGGCAGCGGCTCCCAGTTTCCTGACTTCATCTTCCAGTTCCTGTCGGACTCCCTGACTGCCTCCGGCTACACAGCATGACCCGACACCAATACGGATTTCCGTCAGCCCCTCGGTGGCGGTCGTTGCCTGATCATAGCGCTGCGGCACAATATGTCGCTTCTCGAGTTCAAGAAAGTCCTGTACCGCCCGCGACACGGTCTCTGGGGTCAGGTGCCCGTAAGTCACGCCGTCAATTTTGATGACCGGCGCCAGGGTGCAACAGCCTAGACAAGCCACACGTTCCAGCGTAAACGCCCCGGTAGGATCCGTGTCTTCGCCCGTTTTGATGTGCAGGTGGCGGGTCAGGGCATCGTGAATCAGGCCCGCCCCTTTGACGTGACAGGCGGTTCCATGGCAGATGCTGATGATATGGCGGCCCACGGGTTTGTGCCGGAATTGCGAATAAAAAGTGGATACCCCGGCGATGGAGGCGGGAGTGATTTCGGTCAATTCACAAACTCGCCGTAATGCCGCTTCGGGAAGATACCGGAAATGATCCTGAAGTTTCTGCAAAATGGGGATTACCGCGTCGGCTGACCGTCCGCATTCCGCCACAACGGTATCAACGATCTGTAGATCGGGCGTTGAGTTTTGAGTGGCGTTGTTATTTTTCATAGCCATTGATGCAGAATAAATTCTTGATCCCGCGAATCAAGATTTTGCCATTGATGAAGACGGGCGAGCCATCACTCGGTTCGCCCAGGTTGGCCTTGCCAATCTCTTCGTATTGGCGGCCGACCTTCAATATGAAAACATGCCCGCTACGTGCGACCAGATAGAGTTTGTCCCCCGCGAGTCCGGGTGAGGCATAGAATTCGCCTTCCAGGCTATGGTCCCAGACCACCTTGCCGGTGGCCACCTCGAGGCAAGTCAGCGAGCCGCTGGTATTGACGGAGAATGCCAGTTTGCCATCGCTGACCGGGGAGGCCACATCGCTGATACCGGTGTCGGATTGCCAGACGACATGGGTCTTCGTGACATCGCCATGACCGTCAGGCCGGATGGCATAGATCTTGTCACCCGCGACGGATGCCAGCACCAGGCCGCCTGCAAGAATGGGCGATGAGGCGGAGTCGGTTCCACCCACCTTGACTTTCCATAGCTCGGTTCCCTTTACCGGATCGTAAGCGATGATCCATTCGTTGGCGGCGGTGACAAGTTGGGCGCCCTGGGCGGTCTCGACCAGGATCGGCGAAGGCCAGGCATCGGCTACGGGCCGTGGGGTTGTCCAAGCCAGCTTTCCTGTAGTGGTATCCAGTGCGATCACTTGGGACACTCCTCCCTTGTCGGGGTCATTATCGAATTGAATCAGGATCAGGTTTTTGTAGAGGGCAAGGGATGAGGCGTAACCGTAGCGGTTGATGGGAAGGCCGAGATCGGTCGTCCATCGTGTCTGGGAACAATGATCAATGGCCGCCACATCCCCGTTGGCAAAGATGGAGTAAACAAAAATGCCGTCGGTTACAGGGGTTGACGCCGCATACCCGGTGTCCTGGTTGACCTCCGGACTGGCTTTCGCCACGCTGGAGGTGACGGTTACGCCCATTTGCCAGAGGAGGGTTCCGGTTGCGATGTCGTAGCAGTAAACCTCCCGCTTGTCAGCGGAGGCGCCTGTCAGGAATACTTTGTTTCCCCAGGCTACCGGTGAACTCAAACCGGGGAGCGGCGCGGGAGTTTTCCAGAGGATGCCGCGACCGGAGGGGCCGTCCCAGGCAATCGGCAGATTGGTGGAAACGGAGACCCCGCTGCCTGTGCGTCCCCGGAAACTGGGCCAATTCGTAACTGCTTCGTCTTCGAAAGGATCAAGGACGTTTGCAGGGGACGGCTCAGCGAGACGCTTTGCCCCACCTTGGGGGAGTTCAGGTATTCCGGTAGGGCGAGGCGTCTCGTCGAGCCGTAGCCCCAAGACCAGTGCGCACACAGTCAGACCCGTTGCTATTCCGCCGGTTACCCAGCGGGTGGTGGCGGCTGAATCAATCGGGTCAGGCAAGGCGGGGAATTCACGGGGATTGGGCGTGCGCCGCCTGAGAGTCGTTGCAATCCTCAGCGTGATCAACGCGACCACCACGCCGCCGAGCAGCAGGAAGGAACCGGTGCGGAGTGAATTCATTCCCCCGAAATAAAAACTCCGTGCCACATGATCCAGGTCCCTTATTTTGTTTTGGATGGCCTCATCAGCCGGATTGGCTTTCAGGGAGGTTTGCAACTGGGTCAGTTCTGTCAGGTTGAGGGGAGAGGCGGTTCGGATCGTGAGTAGATTTGTCGCCATCAATATCCCGACCAGAAGCGAGAAGGCACACGCCACCGAAGAGATGGTAAAGGTAATGCGATACACCAGTGGGGAGTATGTGCTTGAGTTGTTATGCATTGTTGTCATGGCTTTGCGTTAGGTATTATAAGCCCCAGTCGTTGATGTTCTTGCGGGCAGGCTAAATAGCAACGGGCACAACTCAGGCAGGTTCCTTTGTCGGGCTCATAGATTTCCTGCCGCCGCTTGATGGAGGCGCCGATCAGGGTGCACCCCAGTACGGCACCTAGAAATCCGCCCAGGATCCAGCTTCCGATTCCGAATTCAGCGGTGATGATGGCGGCCTGCCTTTCGAGATCCTCCCGTTTGGCGCCGCTTCCGTTAAAGGCGGTGATCTCCAAGCTGGGGGTGGTGGAGGCTGGGGAAGGGGGGAGCCGCAAACTCTCGGCCAATTTGACCTTGGGATTCTGCCGCGCCAACGCGGGTGCAAGGCGTGAGACTGACCAGCCGCCGACGCCAATCAGAACGGGGAGCAGCACAAGCATCAGGGCTAAACGGCGCAACCCGGTATTTCGTGTCTCAGGGGTTGGGTTCGGTTGAGGAAACTCAATGGCGTCAAAGGGGCATGCGGGTTCGCAGAGCCGGCATTTGACACATTCATTCGGTGTTACCGTGGCATGATATTTCGACAGCCGTGACATCCAGTTCAGCAAAACGCCGTAGGGACAGAGGAATCGACAGTAAGGACGGGCAATGACCGTCCCAATCAGCAGGAACACGATGCCGGTTACGATCATGGGGAACTCGCCGCCGAATCTGAAAAAAGCGACAAACGGGTCCAGGCGACAGATGACGTATGCCGTGCCCGTTGCGGCCATCAGGACAGCCAGTCCGAGATAGAGATAAGGAATGAAGCCCAAAATCTGCGCCAGCACCGGGTGGACTTTTTTCGGGGATACGATGACCAGATCCTGAATGGTTCCCAACGGACACACCGCCGCACAGAATACCCGGCCAAATAGCAGCGCAAATATCAGGGGAAGCAGGAAGAAGGCGGCGATGCTCAGTGATAGCGCGGTATGGCTGTCGAACAGCCATAACGTCATGTTTTGGAGGGAGCCTACCGGGCATACGCAGCCCTTCCGGAAAAACCCGAAATAGAGAAGCGAGAAAAGGGTGAGGAGGAAAACGCCCCGGCGCGACCGTTTTTTCAAGACCAGCCAGGCGGCCAGCGATAGGGCGCCCAGCAATACGGCAACATCAAGGGTTTCGATGGCCGGTGAACGCGCGGCGGGAGCGGTCGGGATTGGTGCGGTATAGCCGCTTTCAAACTGGGGCTTGGGAAAGCGGTTATCGGCATCAGCCGACAACGTCGAAAGCAAGAAGAGTATTGAACAGATTAGCCTGATCATCCTATGGCTTTCCATGAAGAGTTTCCCGCCTTTGGCTTAAAGAGATAAGGCTGATCTGCGGGAACACGGCGGTAGGCGTCGGCGGGGCAGTTCCGGGCAATGGAACAGTCATTGCAGTTTACACAGCGGTCATGGCGCACCTGGAGGACTAGGGAGCCGTTTCCGAAGGCGCCGCACCCCTTGACGCAACGCCCGCAGCCGATGCATTGCGGTTCATCGATGACGTATTCAAAATAAGGCTCCTCGATAAACTTGCGCTTGATCGCGGCCGTCGGGCAGACCTGATTCTCGGCGGCGCTGGTGAGACTGGCGGCGCCGGGAAGGAAAAAACCGAAGCAGAGTTTGCAGTACCCGCACATTTCAAAGCGATGCACACATTTGACGGCCGATAACTGGAGGACGCAATTAGTGGCGCATCGGCCGCATTGGATACATTTCGCGGGATCGAGTTGCCAGACTGTTCGCTGAACGGGAGGCGGTTGGAACGCGGCTGCGGCAGGATCGGTACAGGAGGCCAGGTCCGGACATCCTGCGCAACTACCGGCAAGGTTGCCGCCCCCCGCCTGTGCACAGCGTTTGCGCAATAGAACGCCGCTCCCGAGCGAGGCGAGTATTACTAGCATGGCGCCACGCATCAGGCTGCGGATAAAATCCCGGCGGTTATGTAGATCTGTCATTATTTCTGCCCTCTCAGATCCAGGCATTTCATTTGGCCATAATCCCGAACCAACAGCCGCCCGCCCGCCAGAGCCATCGGAGCCCACGCTTCCTTTCCCTCAAGTACCTTGGATTGGGCGAGCCTGACATACCCTTTTGCCGTGGCCTCGACCATAGTCAGTTTGCCGTTATCTTCCAGAATCAGCAGTTTATTGTCCGCGACGATATAGGGGCCCAGGCCGAACTGATCGGCGGCGCCACTTTTCCACATGACGTTGCCGCCGGGATCCATGCAGACGGCCTGCTTGCGTGCCCCTCCGGCGTCTGCGGGAAGCACAGAATACAGAAAGCCTTGATAATAAATAGGGGTATGCTGTTCACAGGCAAAGATCGTTTTCTCAAGCCGGTATTCCTGTTTGACCCCGATTGATTCCGCTTCCTGTGTCAATTTGAACATGGCGCTACCGGAGCCGTATCCCGCTGTGATGAAAAACCGGCCATTTTCAAGGGGCACTATGGAGGGGGCCACGACCTGGAATTTCCACTCGTCGGTTTTCCAAAGAAGTTTTCCTTCCTCACCTTTTTCGGCGGACACCCCGACAATTCCCCCGATGGCGGGATAAACATACATTTTCTTGCCCTGCCACTCCATTGGCATGATGGACGCATGAGACATTTGCCAGTTATCCGGATTGGGCGTCTGCCATAAGACTTTGCCGGTTGCGCAATCCACGCCCATCAGTAAGGCTTTGCCGCCCGGGGCGAGGATCACTTGATTATCCGTCATGAGCGGGCATTGTCCCGTATACCACATGGGCACAGTGGTCTCCCAATCCCGCTCAAGATCCAGACCCCATTTGAAGTCGCCGGATTTGGCGTCAACACACATGACGTGACAGCGCGGGCCGATGGTCACGACATAGTTTTCGGAGACGGCGGGCACCGTGCGGGATATGCCATGGTTACGCTTGATATGAACTTTATACCAGCGTCGCCAGATTTCGCGGCCATCGTCCATCGAAAAACACCGGAGTGAATCGGCGTTTTCCTTGGCGTCATAATCCAGAAGGTAGGCCCGGCCATTGAGAATGGCGGGACCTGCGTAACCTTCTCCAAGATCCACTGTCCACAGGACGGGCGGACCGCCGGGCGGCCATGAATTGGCCAGTTTCTCCTGGGGTGGGGCAATATTGTCGTGGCGGGTCCCGCGAAAACAGGGCCAGGAACCATCGAGTTGGGATGGAACTCCCGGGTAGGCGGCGAAGTGTTCACCGATTTTGCTCGCCACTTCAGATTTTGCCGCATTGGCGCCGATGCCGGGGATTTCGCCCGGAATGGGCAGTCGGCGGGAAATCAATGGTTCATTACCGGCTCCGCGCCACCAGGCGAGTAACAGGGCGGAAATGGCGACACCTGCAAGAAGGACTGCGAGCAAAGTAATGAATTCTTTAACTTTGTTATCCATTCGGGTTCCCATTATCACGGGGCGGCTGGCAAGTTTCAAGCGCAACCGCTGTCAGGCCAGCAATTCACATTATGGCCACAAAGGTTGAGAATTGCTGCTTGCTGCCGATAAGAACTTGAGGAACGACACCTTCCCTGCTATAAATTGTATGTGAATGAGCTTGAGAAATACCAACAGAATGCACGAACCACGGCTGCTCTCATTGATGCCGGAATTGACCTGATGCGCGAAAACATCAGGCGGCGGCATCCTGGAATAGACCCCGTACAGATCAACACCCTTCTCAGCACCTGGCTCTGCCGCCAACAGGATCCCATCCCCGGCGACGTAGCAGGCTTGGTTCACCCCCGGGGCTTGAAATCTCATCCATGACTCACCTCGAAACACTATTGAGCAAAGTTGCCGCAGTGCTGGCAGCACAACATCAGCCTTGGGCTTTGGTCGGCGGACTGGCCGTATCCGTGCGCACCGAACCGCGTTTCACCCGCGATCTGGATCTCGCCGTGGCTGTTCCAGATGACCGGGCGGCTGAGGCACTCATCCACCAATTGCACGGCTCCGGATTTCTGGTTCTGGCAACGGTTGAACAAGATGCCACACGTCGCCTGGCTACCGCGCGGCTTGCCGAAACGTCAGGGCAACCCGAGGGGCTCATGTTGGATCTGCTCTTCGCCTCCTCCGGAATCGAACCGGAAATCTGCAGGGATGCCGAGCGAATCCAAGTGTTTCCCTCCGTCAGTGTACCTGTTGCCCGCCTTCACCATCTCATTGCGCTGAAAACCTTGGCGCGCGATGATCGGACTCGCCCTCAGGATATCGCGGATCTGCGCCAGTTAATAATGGCTGCACAACCCTCCGATCTGCAACTCGCCCGCGAGGCGGCCCTCCTCATTGAGGCTCGGGGCTTCAACCGTTGCCGCAACCTTGTTGAGGCAATCACGTCGACATGGCAGGAATTCCTCACCTGACCCGGCAGCGTTGAGATTCCGACTTTAAGTCATTCTCCTTGGTTGCTTTCGCGTTTTTCCCTGTGTATTCTCCCGCCATGCTTCAGACATTGCGAGTGCGTAATCTGGCCCTGGTGGAGGATATTACCGTCGAATTCAAGGCGGGGTTGAACGTTATTACCGGTGAAACGGGGGCGGGAAAGTCTGTCATTATTGGCGCACTGGGCCTTCTTTTGGGGGATCGGGCGGATAAAGGCCTGATCCGGGCGGGAACGGACCAGTGCCTTGCCGAGGCGGTCTTTCAACTCAGCGATTCCGAGGCAGTGGATTCCATTCTGGACGAGGTTGGGCTCCCTCCTTGTGAGGACGGACAACTTCTTATCCGCCGAACCCTTTTAGCCTCGGGCGGGGGTAAGAATTTTATCAATGACAGCTCAACGACGAGCCAGATTCTTAAAAGGATTGGCGAGCATCTTGTCGATATGCATGGGCCTTACGACCATCAATCTCTCCTCAATACCGATTTCCAGATGGATATTCTCGATGCATTCGGGCACCTGTGGGATCAGCGTGGCGTGTATGAAACCGCGTATTCCGCCTACCGGGCTTTGCAACTCCAGCGGAAGGAGCTGGAAGGCGCCAACGAGCAGGACGTGGCCCATCAAATTGAACTGCTTGCCTTTCAAAAGAAGGAAATCGAGGATGTGGCGCCGGTGGAGGGTGAGGATGAGTCCATTGCCAAGGAACAGGTTCAGGTCGCCAATGCCCAGCGAATCCTGGAACTGGCTGGTGGAATTCAGACTGCACTCATGGAGGGGGACTCTGCCGCTTTTAACGGGTTGGCGTTTGCCCAAAAAGGCCTGGGTGAATTGGCCGGATTAATTGACGAAGCCGCTGCATGGAAGGAACTGGCCCACTCCATCACGGTTCAGGTTCAGGATTTGGCTGAGACGGTTGAACGGTTTGTCCGCAATATCGAGGGAGATCCGGGGCGTCTTCAGTGGCTGGAAGACCGGATGGCGTCGTATCATCGACTGAAGCGAAAGTTCGGCGGGTCGGTTACGGCAATTCTGGATCATCTTGAAAAAGTTAAGATCAGGCTGAACGAGTTGGAAAGCCGTGGTGAACGCCTTGCAGAACTTGACGGGGCTATTGCGGCCGCCTGTGGCAAGGTTGAGCAGGCCGGCGCCAAACTGGGCAAGTCGCGGCGCCAGGCGGCAACGACACTGGCCAAAACCATTACCAGTGAATTGCGTGACCTCGGATTCCAGCATGGGGCCTTTGCCATCGACCTCCAGGGCACTGACCCCGGGCCGTCAGGACTGGATTCCATTGAGTTTGCCTTCGCACCTAATGCCGGCGAGCCGGCGCGGCCCCTGCGGGCGATTGCCTCAAGCGGTGAAATCTCACGCGTCATGCTGGCGGTCAAGGCGGTGCTGGCCGACCACGACAGTATTCCCGTGCTGGTCTTTGACGAAATTGACGCCAACGTCGGCGGCGCCATGGGTACGGCGATCGGAACCAAGCTGGATAAGGTTGGCCATCATCATCAGGTGTTGTGCATTACGCATCTCCCTCAAGTTGCGGTCTATGGAAAAACTCATTTTGCCGTGGGCAAGGAAGTGGTTGGCGGCCGGACGCGAACCCTGATCTCCCGCCTTGATCAGGAAGCGCGCGTGGAAGAAGTGGCGCGCATGCTCGGCGGACGCGACCTGACCAGCGTGACCCTGAAGCATGCTAAAGAAATGCTGAAGCTCCGGTAACTAGTCCTGCCGCTCGACGGTTTCGAAAACCAGTTCCGCCTTGGACAGGCGTCCAGCGGTGGAGGCGGCGGAAACGGTGCATTCCAGTAGAGCCCATGGCGGATTTGCGGCGGTCGCCGCATCCAAAAGCCGTCCCAGATCATCACCGGTGATGTCGGTGAGCCCGACACTCACCATCCGGGCCGTCCATCCTGGAACTGTCGGATGTGTCTCCGTCGACCGGGTCATCAGGTTCAGTCCCGGTGCCGCCGTACGGGCCAACTCCCCGAGTGGGGTGGGGACGGCTGGATAGCCGGTGTAGTGTTTCAGGAGTGTACGGTGTTGGACGGCGATGGCCCGCAAAGAGTTCATCTCCTGCATGTCATTCGCCTTTTTGTGCCAGACCTCGGTTGTACGGCTCATGTCTCCCACTGAGCGAAGAGTGAGGAGCAGGCCGGCCAGCAGGGAAATGCCGGCTGCACTCCAGAGAAGCGCCAAGGGTGTGTTATTTTTTTTCATGGGAGCGTCCGAGGCCGATTACAAAAGCGACACGTTCTTCTCCCGGGGGAGAGTCTTTCCGCTCAAGGGTGGCAATCCAACCGTTGTCATTCAGGCGGCGGCTTGCCTTTTCGGCCTGTGCCCACGTCGGGGTTGTGCCGTGAATGACCAGATTCTTTCGTCCCAAGACCATGGTTTCAAGGGAGAGCCCCTCTTCATGGGCCACGGCCAGGACTGTTTTCAGGGTCTTTGGGAGCGGGGTGTCGGTAGCCGAAAGAAATGGCTCCATGTTTTTAGTCTGTGACTCAATGGCACGCCGGGCCGTCAGGACTTCCTGTCCGGCGGGGATGCCCAGAGGCGAGCCGGTAATTTCAATGGCGAGTGCGCGCAGGGCCCTTTGTGTGTCGGTGGCCCGGTGCGTCACCATGACCAGCCATGCGAGGTTGACGGCGCACAGAAGGAGTCCTGCGAAAAGGCAGGCAGCGGCCCACTGAAAAGGACGTTTAGCCTGCCGTTGAGCCAGCGTGGCGTGTAGGAATCGTCCCGTGCGCAGGTTGCAGCGGGCCACTCCGGGCGTAAGCGCCCTTGCGGCGAGTGCCCGGGCGAGGAAGGTGTTGGGTTCGCGGGTTATTTTCTGGGTACCCGGCCATCGTTTAGCCAGGGATCCCAGCGGCGATATCCCATCCCCTGCGAGGGTGGCGCCTGGCCCGGTGATAAGCCATTGGGTGGCGGGTGGCGGGGTCGTGAAATAGGATTTAAGGATACGGTGAACCTGGTCCTCGTCCAGTTGGCGCATGGTATGGGCGCCCATGAATTCATTATTTCTGCCCAATGCCAGTGTCACCCGCTCGGACGACTGATAGACGACAATCCTTAACTCGGCTCCGCCTGTGACGGGCGGGACTTCTTCAAGAGATTGGGTCCAGAGCGCAATTCCCTCCTGATCCAAGAGGTGGGGCTCCTCACCGAGTGAAGCGAAGGTGCTTAACCGCTTTTCCACGTCCACGGCGCGGGCGCCGACCACCCAGCCGCGGGTTCCGGTCCGATCCGATGTGGGGCGGGTTTCCACAAGCGCAACTTCGCAATCCTCTACGGAAAAAGGAAGTTGGATATCCAGCAGCGAAGGGAACACCGATTCCGCCTTTCGCGCAGACGCGATGGACGCCACCACCCACCGGGTAAAACTTTCGCGTTGCAGCATACAGCCCACGATGACGGACTGGGGGGACGGGGTGGCTAAGGCTAAGGCGGTGGGCTCAATATTTGTGAAAACCAGGCCGCGTCCGCTGCGACTCGCCTTGACGATGACATAACCGTCCTCGGTCTGATCGATCCCGAAAGCGGTTTTTGCCCAAGGTGCTGTGGCCGGGGTTTTCATGTCAGGGGGTCTCCACCCAGGCGAGGAGCCGGATGTCACCAGAGGGAAGACGGCAGGCCAGGGCGCGGGCGATGTCGGTTTTACCCTCGAATTCAGCCAGTGAAGTCACTGAAAAAAACTGGCCGAATAGGGGAACGTTCGCACGCTGCAACGGCGCCGGGAGATTGGTTCGTTCCAGGCCGCGGAGTGTTGTCTTGGTGTGGATGCCCGAAGGGAGTTGGTCTTCGAATTCCTGAAAATCGGCTGCGGTGGAACCAGTTTTCATGCCGGTGCGCAAGGCGGCCCAGGAGGCATCCAACGCGGACGCCCTGAGTACAAGACGGGCGTGTTGGGCGTCACCGGCCCGCAGACTCATCCGAGCCGAGATGAGTGAATGCACCACCACGCCGGATAGGAGTGCCAGCAGGAGGATAACCATCAGCAATGCAAATCCGCGTTTGTTGTCTGGCAATGGCCGCATGGGGTTTATGTTTACTGGAAAAAGCGGAGTAAGTCAAAAACGATAGTCCTTTCCGGGGTCAGAAACTTTGAGTAGAAGACGCGAAGTTCGCGAAGGGGAATAGGTTTTCCCGTCTCTGGCGGAATAGAGTTTCATTTTTTTGCAAGTTGAAGTTGGGTATCCGCATTATGCGAAACACACCAAACATTGATGATTTTCACTATCCATTGTCGATCTT
>JBAXPK010000022.1:0-42138 GCA_037132275.1 bacterium | reverse complement strand
GGCGCAAGATTCTACTCCCCGGAGTAATCAAGGTGGCCGTCCAGAGATCCGATTGAAGAGTCTGGCGGTAGAAACCCTTGAGGCGCATATCGGCGGTTTAAGGAAGAGCGGACAGGACTTTGACCGTGCCCTGAAGCGAGTAATGATTCAGGCGCTGCTCACCCGTGACCACCCAATCAACGGCCCTCGTGGCGTCTTCCACGCCCGTGGAGGCTAAGTGAAAAGAGCTTTTCATTTAAAAAAGACCCGTCATAATCCGACTGACTTTTGTTGGCATGGGAATAGGGACGGAAGGAGTCATTGAAATGGAAAATATACCGGTTCTTCATGTGATGGGGCAGTCCTTGGCGGAAACCTATGAAAAGGCGGTGTGTGCGCTGCATGAAAACGGGATCCGGTTCCGGACGCAATATGACAAAGCCGGTGATCCCGCCAGCCTTGACTCGACGATGAATATCACGGTTATTGATCCACTGTCGGATCCCATGATCCACAAGGCGTTTCCGGGCGGCATTGAGGACCTCCGCGAATACGTTATGGAACTCCAGGGCGCCAAGGATCACTGGGTAAAGAACATGAATGATCCGGCGGATACACGGTGGGAATACACGTACCATGGCCGGCTGGCAAATTACGGAGCGTCGAAGGAATTGCGCAACTATGAGTCGGTTGAAGCCGGATGCTTTAAAATCAACCAGATTGACGCCGTCATTGGAAAACTTGTGAAGCAACCGTTTACCCGGCAGGCCCAGATGATCACCTGGATGCCGAACATGGATTTGGAGTGCTACGATCCGCCCTGCCTGCAGTCACTCTGGTATCGGATATTGGAGGACAAGGAAGGCGTCTGGTGGTTAAACTGTAATATCCGGTTCCGGAGTAATGACGCCTGGGGCGCCAATTTTATGAATATGTTCGGATTTACGCTCTTCAATCGCGATGTCATGGCCTCCGAAATCTCGCGACGGGCGGGGAAACCGGTTAAGCTGGGACGCATGAACTGGCAGGCGGATTCCTTCCATATTTACGGGAAGGATATTGAGGTTGCCCGGCAACGTTTGTTTGATCGCATCAAGACAACCGCCTTTGAGGACAGGGTTTATTGTTTCAATGATCCCATGATCCAGGAGATTTACAACGAAGCGGAAGCCACCGTACGAGAGAAAATCAGGGAGTTTGATGCGCGGTAAAGGACTATGAGACTCCTTGTCACAGCAGGGCCGACCCGCGAGTTCATGGATCCAGTGCGGTATATCAGCAACCGATCCTCGGGAAAGATGGGGTATGCCATTGCTGCGGCGGCCCGCGCCCGGGGGCATGAGGTTGTGTTGATATCCGGGCCCGTGTCCCTTCTGGCGCCGGCGCATGTTGACCTGGTGAAGGTTGTGTCGGCGGCCGATATGCTGGCGGCCGTGGAAAGCCATCTGGATTGGTGTGAGGCCTTGATCATGGCGGCGGCGGTGTCCGACTGGCGTCCGGCCACATTTCAGCCCCAGAAGATGAAGAAACTCAAGACTCCGCCGGAGTTACGACTGGAGCTAACGGCCGATATCCTACAGGCGATCACGCCGCGAAAAGGGAAGAGGATTATAGTTGGCTTTGCCGCTGAAACCAGTGCGGTCGAGGCGGAAGCTCGGAGAAAATTGGAGTCCAAGGGGCTCGATATGATCGTGGCCAATGATGTGAGCCAACCGGATGCCGGGTTTGATGTGGATACGAATCGCGTTGTATTTATCACGAAGGAAAGCCCCTCAGATGCGTTGCCGCTTATGTCCAAGGCGGAGGTGGGGGGGCGGATTGTTCAGTGGGTGGAGAAACAGTATGCCAGATAAGAGTGATCAACTTTTGTTTATTGGAGGGCGTGACGCCAGTTGCAGTGCCATGGCCGCCGCGTTTGCGAATGCCAAAGGTCGGCAAAATATCCTTGCCCGCCATGCCGGCGTGCAGTCTGGGAACGTTCATCCGTTGGTATGGCGAGTTTTGTCTGAGATTCATGTCGGTGCGGAGCCCCGGGATGGCCTTCTCATATCCGGTCTTGGAAATCTTTCTTTGGATGTGGCGGTAACGTTGTGCGGTGAAGCGGAGGAGGCCTGCCGGATGTTGCCGGGAAATCCTCAAAAATTGCAGTGGAATGTCTCTGATCCTTCCGCTTTGAAGGGGGATACGGAATGGCAACTCACGGCGTTCCGGGAAACGCGGGACCTCATCAAGCGGCTGGTGGATGATTTTTATGACCATGGCTACCTGGCCGCTTTCCTGCATTCTAAACATGTATCAGATCTGATCTTGGATCATATTTCCGAGGGTGTGATTGCTCATGATCTCAAACGCCGGATTTTCTATTTCAATACGGCGGCAGAGCGGATTACCGGACATAAACGGGAAGATCTGTTGAATCGAGATTGTCACGAGGTATTGCCCGGTGGGTTGTGTGGTTCGAAGTGTTCGTTTTGCGACGGCAGCGAACTGCCCGAATTCATTCCCAATAAAGAAGTCGAGATTGTGACTGTCGGGGGCGAACGCCGCCGACTTTCCATGAATGTCAATTTGATGGCCGATGAAGCGGGGAAGCAGGTGGGGGTGCTGGCCTGTTTCCGTGATTTGACACGGGAGCGCCAGTTGGCGCGCCGTCTGGGTGAGATCGAGCAGTTCAGCGGGATCGTTGGTAAAGATCCTCAAATGCTGGCGCTCTATGATCTCATTCCCGAACTGGCCGAGTCCACAGCGCCGGTACTGATCCAGGGCGAAAGCGGGACGGGCAAGGAGTTGGTTGCCGTGGCGCTTCACAATGAGGGGCCCCGGGCGGATAAAATGTTTGTCGCGGTAAATTGCGGCGCCTTGCCGGAAGGGTTGCTGGAGAGCGAACTTTTCGGGCATGTAAAAGGCGCGTTTACCGGCGCGATCCGTGACAAGAAGGGGCGCTTTGAACTGGCCGATGGCGGGACCATTTTCCTGGATGAAATTGGTGATATCAGTCCTACGATGCAGGTTAAACTGTTGCGCGTACTTCAGGAAGGCCGTTTTGAACAAGTGGGGAGCGAGAAGAGCATCAAGGTCGATGTTCGCGTGATCAGTGCCACTCATCGTGATCTTGGGAAGGAAATGGCGGCCGGACGATTCAGGGAAGATCTTTTTTACCGCTTGAGCGTTGTTCCCCTGGTCATCCCGCCCCTGCGGGACCGGCGCACGGATATCCCTTTGCTGGCAAATCATTTCCTAAAGCAATATTCGGGGGCACGATCCTTGACTTTTTCGCATGAGGCCCTCGATTTTATGTTGAGCTACAACTGGCCTGGCAATGTGCGCGAATTACAGAATTGGATTCAGTTCGCCCTGATAAAATGCAAGTCGGGTGCGATTCAGCTTGAGCATTTGCCCCCGATTGCGCTGAAGGCGATCTCCACATCAGAGCCGGCAGTCATGGCGATGGCGGCGAAGACGGGTCGGCCCACCCCAATGGGCCGGCAGCGCCTGACTCCGCAGGTTGTTCAGGATGCCATCAATAAGGCGGGTGGAAACAAAGTTGGGGCCGCCAGGGCGCTTGGCGTTTCCAGGGCGACATTGTATCGCTTCCTGGAAGAATCGGTTACTCCAGGGTTGTGATACAATCATTGTGGCTCTTGAGACACATTTCGAGAAACCCGCCCAATCTCTTGGTCATTTATAACAAATTGTAAATGAGTGCGTTACGAAGTTTATTCTCGCGCATTGATATCTCGGCACACATCTTGCAAGGTTAGTAACATATTTTGATTGGAGATGTGGATATGCAGGATTACAATGAAAACGTGAGGTCGCTTATTAAAGTTGCGAAGGAGTTGATTTCTGTGGCCGATAAGGGACATGCGGAGTGTATGGACGAAAACTGTGTCTCCTTATATGGTTTGGCCAAGGATTGCGGGTATCGGATACGGACAGCGGCAGAGCGTGAGTCTGTAGAGCACGATGCTAAGTATGGAAAAGCGTCCCTGGCTGGCGCCAGAAAGAGGGCTGCCGGATGAAAGAAATTTTGTCGCACCTTTGTGGGGCGGCAGGTATAGAGGTCTGAGTTTTTTGAGTTGAGGATAGAGGGGTTGCTCAAATTAAATGGAAAATAAGTAAATATAAAGGAAGAATAAATGTCATACATATGTAATGTTTGTGGTTATGTGTACGATCCCGAAAGAGGTGATCCAGACCATGGCGTAGCACCGGGAACAGCTTTTTCGGATATTCCGGGGGATTGGGTGTGCCCAGACTGCGGAGTGGGTAAGGATCAGTTTTCACCCCAGTGATGATGAATCAAAATAGGAGATCTATATGACAAAACGATTGGAAGTCTATAAGTGCGACCTTTGCGGAACCTTGGTTGAGGTGCTACGTTCTTCCGAAGGGACATTGGCCTGTTGTGGACAGCCGATGAAAGTGATGTCTGAAAACACGGTTGATGCTTCAAAGGAAAAGCATATTCCCGTTATCGAGCGTGTGCCCAATGGCGTCAAGGTGACGGTGGGCAGCATTCTCCATCCGATGGAGGAGAAACATTTCATCGAGTGGATTGAATTAATAATTGGGGATGAGGTGTTAAGAAAGTATCTCAGCCCTGGGATGCCTCCAGTAGCAGTGTTCGAGGGGGTCACGGCAACCAATGTAGTGGTCCGCGAATTTTGCAACCTGCATGGATTGTGGAGAGTTTAATCATGATAACGAAGAAAATAAACAAGGCGATCAACGACCAGATCAATCGGGAGTTGTTTTCATCATACCTGTATCTGGCCATGTCGGCTGAGGCGACGTCGAAAGGGTTCAAGGGCGCAGGAGTATGGTTCAGGGTTCAGTTTCAGGAGGAATTAGAACATGCTGAGAAGTTCTACGACTATGTCCTGAGTCAGGGAGCGGCTGTTGAACTCGCCGCCATCGATAAACCCAAGGTGGGCTTCACGTCGTTGTTGGCAATGTTCGAGGATACGCTGAAGCATGAGAAGTATATTACCCAGGCATTGAATGATCTGATGACTCTGGCGGTGGCTGAAAAGGATTATGCGACGCAGGCATTGCTCCAGTGGTTCATCACGGAACAAGTGGAGGAAGAAGCCAACGACTATGATATTGTGTCGATGCTGAAGATGGCCGGTTCATCTGCCGGGACCCTGCTTATGGTGGATAAGCAACTGGGGAAGCGTGGGGCTAAGCCCGGTTAATGGGAGTCCGGAGCCGGGAACATAAACAGGCAAGGGCGACCGCGAGGTCGCCCGTATGTCTTCAGAAAGGGCGTCATGAGTTTTAAGATTTGTTCATGCGGCTATGAGTGGGCGAACCGGGAGGCCTTTATGGCCGATCCACTCATTGATCTGATAGGTTATCAGGTCAACTTCATTCACCTTGAAAGCGGTTTCTTCTTGTTCAATCACCTCAATTCCCGCTGCCAAACGACTCTGGCGATTGATGTCTTACTGTTTAAGGACCTTTACCATGGAGAAGTATTCCATGAGAGACAGACTGGTTCTCCGCAATGCCCTGGTTATTGTGTACATCGCGAAAACTTGCGCCCATGCCCTAGCAACTGCGAATGTGCCTATGTCAGGGAAGTCATGCAGGTTGTGAAGCAATGGTCAAAAAATGAAGCCGCATAAGGATGACGTTTAGAGTAAATAAATGGGTGCCTTGGTTCTTTGTCTCATCCATTGCAGCCAAGCTTTGTTTGGCGTCTGATCCTTTTGATGTGGAGTTAACCCGGAGTGGAGAGGGAAGTAATTTGGTGGTGACCGTTCGTGTTGCCATTCCGCCCAACTACCATATATACGCAGATCAACTGCATGTTGAAACGGCCGCGGGGGTGGCGTTAATTCCGGCTGGCGGCGAGGCGCCGATTCGTCTGCACGATGCCTTTTCAGAGGGGGAGCGGGATGCTTTTACCAATGATGTGACCCTGAGGTATCGTGCGGGGGCCCGGATGGCGCCAGCCGAAGTTTTGAAGGTCTCCTATCAAGGGTGCAGCGGAGATCAATGTTTTCTCCCGAAAACACTTTTTTTTGGGACCACTCAAGCGATTGAATCCGGCCACGCCAATCGGCATGATGTGGTGTCAGGGATGACAGTTGCAGGGCGCGCCTCCGGATATTTAAACACCAAAGAGTTCCTCTCATTTCTAAATCGGGCGGAAGGGCGTGCGGAACTGGTCGCGCGCCCTGAAAATGTGTCTGAACGAATCAGGGCTGCCTCGCTTTTGTTCAGCGCCAATCCGCTTGAGTTTTTCAAGGTTCACGGGGTGTGGTGGACGGTTTTAATCATTCTGGTGGGCGGCCTCCTTCTGAACCTGACACCCTGTGTGCTTCCCATGATTCCCATCAATCTCGCCATTATCGGAGTGGGAGCACAAAACGGATCGAAGGCGAAGGGGTTCCTGCTGGGCGGGGCCTATGGGCTGGGTATTGCCCTGGTTTATGGGGTTCTCGGGGTTGTCGTTGTGCTGAGTGGATCCCAATTCGGGGCGTTGAATTCCAAGCCTTGGTTTAACGCGGCCATCGGGGTGGTGTTTGTCCTCTTGGCCATGGCCATGTTTGATATTTTTTCAATCGACATGACGCGGTTTCAGAGGGCGGGAAGCGGTAATCGCAGTAAGCAGGGGAAAGTCGTGACGGCGATGTTCATGGGGGGGATTTCCGCGCTTCTGGCCGGAGCCTGTGTCGCGCCCGTCGTGATTGCGGTTCTTCTGCTTTCAAGTCATCTCTACGCGCAAGGAGCCGCCATCGGGTTGCTGCTTCCCTTCCTCTTGGGCGCCGGTATGGCTTTACCGTGGCCTTTTGCGGGTTCGGGTCTCTCGTTTCTCCCCAAACCGGGAGCATGGATGACTTGGGTGAAGACAGGGTTCGGCGCGTTTATCTTTCTGTTTGCCATGTATTACTTCTCTCTCGCTTACCAGGGATGGAGCGGGAAGAAAGCTGTGACGCAAGATGTTCCCGGCGTATGGCGGATTACAGGCGCTGATGACGCCTCCTGGAAAGCCGTCAAGGCAGAGTCCGTCCGGACAGGAAATCCAGTTTTTGTGGATTTCTGGGCAACTTGGTGTAAAAATTGCGAAGCCATGGAGCTCTCAACATTCCGTGACTCGGAAGTGACAAAACGACTGTCAGGATATGTTGTGGTCAAATATCAGGCGGAAGATCCGACCGAAAAGGCGACCCGTGACGTGGCGGAAGCCTTTGAGATCAAGGGGTTGCCGACCTATGTGGTTTTGAAGGCGGAGGGCGGTGCGCCGTGAGCGCAAAAAAGTGCCCCAGCCGGGTGGCTTCCCGCTGTAAAAAAAAGCATCCATGTCCGGATTGCAAAATGTGTCAGTGGTGTTCGGATGCCCGTTGTTCGCAGTGTCAGGGATGGCTTGTGCGCAAGCCTGTGGCGGTGATGACGCATGCACGATAACAAGAGACTTGCCATTGTTGTGGTGGGCGCCTCGGGGGATCTGGCTCAGACCAAGGTGATTCCCGCGCTTTTTGCCCTCTATTGCCAGCATTATCTGCCGGAAGAATTTCATGTCTATGGGATATCCCGGACACTGTGGGATCATGAGACATTCCGGAAAAAAGTGGCGGAAAATCTAACGTGCCGCTATGTGCCGGGCGAGTCCTGTGCCGATCGGACGGATGAGTTTCTTAAGCGGTGTTATTATTGCCCCGGTCAGTATTCATCCCGAGATTCCTTTCTCGACCTGTTTCAGGTTATGCAGGAGGTTGAAGGGAAAGGGGTGGTGAACCGGATATTCTACATGGCTATTCCCCCTTCTCTTTTTCAGGAGGTGGCCGCCGCGCTTGGGGATGCCGGGTTGGTGGCGTGTGAGGGGGACGAGGGATGGACACGTCTTGTCGTGGAGAAACCGTTCGGACGCGACCGCGAGTCTTCGGATCGTCTTGTGCAGGACATGCAGAAAGTCTTTGCGGAGGCCATGACCTATAGAATCGACCATTATCTGGGCAAGGCCATCGTTCAGAATCTTATGATCCTCCGATTTGCAAACTTGATCTTCGAACCCCTTTGGAACAAGGATTATATTGAGAGTGTGAGTATCAAGTGGGCTGAGGCGATTGGGGTCGGACAGCGTGGCGGATATTTTGACGGAGTCGGGATTATCCGGGATGTGATGCAAAATCATATGCTTCAGATCCTCGCGCTGCTGGCCATGGAGCAGCCTGCTGCATTAACCGCTGGGGCGGTGCGGGATGCCAAGGTCGCCTTGCTCCGGGCTGTCTCTCCGCTGACGCTCGATCGGCTTGTAATAGGACAGTATGGATCCTCTCTATCAGGCCGACAACCGGCCTATATTTCCGAGGCCTCTGTCTCCCCGCAGTCATTGACGCCCACCTATGCTGCTGCCTTGTTTCAGGTCAATACGCCACGCTGGGAAGGGGTTCCTTTTATGATCCAGGCGGGCAAGGCCCTGGATCAGAGGATTAATGAAGTGAGGGTGCGTTTCCGGAAAACTCCGGCCGGACTGTTTGATGGATTGATGCCCGCCATGCAGGCCAATGAACTCGTCATGAGAATCCAGCCGGATGAGGCTATTACTCTCAGAATTCTCTGCAAACTTCCAGGTTTGTCGTTGGAGTTGGCCGCCACAGAGCTGAATCTGAGTTATCAGGATGCCTTTTCCGCTTTGATTCCCGAGGCGTATGAGTGCCTGCTTCTGGATGTGATAGAAGGGGATCGCAGCCAGTTTATCAGGGCTGATGAACTTGAAGCAGCATGGGATATATTTTCGCCGGTGTTGCATGAGTTGGATGAACAACGCATTGCGCCCGTCATTTACCCTTACGGGAGTGCGGGGCCCGAACTTCGACGGAATAATTGTAACCCATAGCCGCCCGCCATGTGAGAGATGATCACGGCGCTGTTTGGTGTTGCCCAAGCTGAAGAGCTTGCGGTGCGTCGCGCTGTCTGGCAGTATCCCCCGCCGCTGCAACAATAATTAGCTTAATGAGATGGGAATAAATGCGTGATTGCGACATCGAAACTTACCAAGAGATTTGGCCAGGATATTTTATTTGAAGACGTCACCGTCCAGTTTACCCCGGGTAACTGTTATGGCCTGATCGGGGCCAACGGTTCCGGGAAATCCACCTTCATCAAAATTCTGGCTGGCCTCATTCCCGCCAGTCAGGGTGAAGTGACCATCGGTCGTGACTGTACGCTGGGGTATTTACGCCAGGATCACGCCGAATTCGACGACGTTCCGATTCTGGACACGGTTTTCATGGGTAATAAGAAACTGTGGGATCTCCATCGGGAGCGGGAGGACCTGTACTCAAAGACGGAGCTGACCGATGCCGAGCATGACCGTAGCGGCTTGGTTGAGGATGAATTCGGCCAGGCCGGTGGCTACACCATGGAAGCGGATGCCGCCAAATTGCTGGCCGGCCTCGGGTTCGCCGAGGATGTCTTTACCAAGGAAATGCGCACGTTGCAGGGTGGCTTCAAGCTCAGGGTTCTGCTGGCTCAGGTTTTGTTTGCCCATCCTGACATTCTCCTGCTGGATGAACCCACCAACCATCTGGATTTGGAATCCATCGAGTGGCTGGTAGAACTTTTAAAACGGTATGAAGGCACTGTTGTCGTCATCTCGCACGATCGTTTTTTTCTAAACCAGGTATGCACCCATATTGCCGATCTGGACTATCATGAAATCCGCATGTTCACCGGGAATTACGACGATTTTACCATCGCGAGCCTGGAATCCCGCGAATTGCGCGAGAAAGCCAACAAGAAGTTGGAGAAGCAGATTCATGACTTAAAAACCTTCATTAGCCGGTTTAGCGCCAATGCCTCCAAGGCCAAGCAAGCCACCTCCCGCCAGAAGTTATTGGGCAAAATCGAATTGGAGGAAGTTAAACCGAGTTCACGGGTATCCCCTTATATCCGGTTCATCCCCAAGAGGCGACTTGGCGATAAAGTCATTCACATCAAACACATTTCCAAAGGTTATGATCGCCCTCTTTTTGAGGATTTTTCCTGCAAGATCGCGCCGAAGGAAAAGATTGCGATTATCGGAAAGAACGGCGTCGGGAAAACAACCCTCCTTAAAATCCTGTGCGGGCTTATGCCCCCGGATTCAGGCTCCGTGATCATGGGGGACACCGTTCAGTTCAGCATCTTTCCCCAAGACCCGGGGGAGATACTTGATTCAAGCAGTCAGGCATTAACCTGGCTCCGGCAATTTGCCGATAACAAGGATATTACCGAGACCGAACTCCGGTCATTTATGGGTCGCATGTTGTTCAGCAAGGATGATGTCTTCAAGCCCATCCAGGTTCTCAGCGGTGGAGAAAAAGCGCGGCTTATTATAGCCAAGATGATGCTGGAGGGCGGGAATGTGACCCTTCTGGATGAGCCCACAAACCACCTGGATCTGGAATCCATTGAAGCCTTGAATTTTGCCCTATCCGAGACCGGCAGCACCGTTATATTCGTGTCCCACGATCACCGGTTGATCGGATCGCTTGCCACGCGAATTCTTGAAATTAAGGACGGCAAAATCCTGGATCGTTCGTGCGCCTGAACGCGGCTTCCAGGAAAATGACGTTACCCTTATTTGGTCCAGGAATCCTTCAGCGGAACGATCTGGTTGAACACGGGCGCCGTTTCCTGATGATCTCCGGCATCGGTGATGAAGTACCCTTTTCGCTCGAACTGAAAGCGGGTGCCCTTAGCGGCCTTTGCCAGTGAGGGTTCCACAACGGCCTTCACAATTTTCAAGGAGTCCGGATTCAGGTTGGTCTTGTAGTCCACACCATCCGGAACCTCTTCGGGATGTTCATTTTTGAATAGTCGGTCATAAATCCGCACTTCCGCCGGAACGCCTTGCGAGGCGGATACCCAGTGGATGGTGCCTTTGACTTTTCGTCCGTCCGGGGCGTTGCCGCCGCGGGTTAGGGGATCATACGTGCAGCGGATCTCCGAAACCAGGCCGGTTTTGGGATCTTTTGTAAACCCGGTACAGGTGATAAAATATCCGTACCGGAGCCGGACTTCCGAACCTGGCGCCAATCTGAAGTACTTTTTCGGCGAGTCTTCGCGAAAGTCATCCCGTTCGATGAAAAGTTCGCGTGTGAAAGGGATGACCCGTGTTCCGGCCTCCGGATTTTCAGGATTGTTGATCCCTTCAAGACTGTCCACTTGACCTTCAGGGAAATTATCAATGATGACCTTGACCGGGTCGAGCACCGCCATGGTTCGGGGCGCGGTTTTATTCAGTTCCTCCCTCAGGCAGAATTCCAGCAGGGCGATGTCGGTATAACCGTCGAACTTGGTGACCCCGACGCGTTTGCAGAAGTTGCGGATGGAGTCCGGTGTAAACCCGCGCCGCCTCAAGCCGGCGATGGTGGGCATGCGGGGATCGTCCCAGCCCTTGACGAATCCTTCGCGAACCAGTTCAAGCAGCCGCCGTTTACTGAGTACCGTGTAGGTCACATTCAGCCTGGCAAACTCGATTTGGCGCGGGGGAGGGGTAAACCCCAATTGCTGCACAACCCAATCGTAAAGCGGACGGTGAACCTCAAATTCAAGTGTGCAGAGTGAGTGAGTGATGCGCTCCAAGGCGTCCTCGACCGGATGGGCAAAATCGTAGGTTGGATAGATACACCATTTGTTGCCACTCCGGTAATGATGAGCCCTCATGATGCGGTAGATAACGGGATCCCGCATGTGCAGGTTCGGGGACGCCATGTCAATTTTGGCGCGGACACACAGGGAGCCATCAGGGAATTCGCCAGCCCGCATCCGGGCGAACAGGTCAAGGCTTTCCGCGGCAGACCGGTTGCGGAACGGGCTTTCTTTGCCCGGCAGCGTGGGGATGCCGCGGTAGTCTTTCCACTGGTCCTGCGTCAGTTCACACACATAGGCTTTTCCCTTGCGAATCAACTCACAGGTACACTCAAACATTTTCTCAAAGTAGTCAGCGGAGAAATAGAAGTGCTCACCCCAGTCGAATCCCAGCCAGTGGACGTCGTTTTTGATGCTTTCAACATACTCCATCGTCTCTTTCGAGGGATTGGTGTCGTCCATTCGCAGATGGCATTCGCCGCCGAACTCAAGGGCGGTTCCGAAGTCGATACAGATGGCCTTGGCATGGCCGATATGGAGGTAACCGTTGGGTTCCGGCGGGAACCGGGTGACAATGCGCTGATGCTTGCCGTTGGCAAGATCCTCGCTGATAATGTCGCGTACGAAATCGGAGGGAACCGGAGTGGCGGGAGTGTCTGCTGTGTTCATGCTGTATTATAACCTGTTGATCGATGTTTCCAGTCGCGCCAGAGAGCGTGTGCGCCCCATGATGGCCAGAATTTCATAGATTCCAGCACCGATGGCCACGCCGGTGACGGCAACGCGGAGGGGTTGGTTGAGTTTGCCTTCGCCGGATCCCAGAGCCGCCTCGGCTTTGCGGATAGCCTGCTGGATTCCCGGCTCGGAAAAGTCGCATTCAGCCAGATGGTGACGGAGGGCCTCCAGCGCCGGCTTGATCCCTTCTTTTGCCAGTGTTTTTTGAACCGCTTTCTCGTCGTATTCTATCGGATCCACAAAGAAATACTTCCAGGTTTCGCATTGGGGATAGAGTGGGGTGCGGGATTGCATCAACTGGCACACGGACATAAACAGGGACTCTTCCAGATTTTGACCCCAGTCCAGTTTGGCAAGGTAGCGGCGCACTTCTTCGGCAAAAACGGCCACCGGTAACTCGGCCAGATACAGTCCGTTCATGTGGGTGAGTTTGCGGATATCCATCTGAGCGGGACCGCTTTTGACGCGGTCGAGGGTGAAGGCGGCGATGATCTCCTCACGGGTCATTTTCTCGCGGTCTTCTCCGGGTGACCAACCAAGCAAGGTTAGGTAATTAAACAGGGCGTCAGCCGAATACCCCATGTCCCGGAACTGGCCGACATAGGCGGCGCCGTCCCGCTTGGAATAGGGCTTTCCCTGTGCGTTGACAATCATAGGCAGGTGCGCGTAGCGGGGAACCGGCGCGCCCAGCGCTTTGTAGAGGGCGACATGGCGGAAGGTGTTTTCAACATGATCATCCCCCCGGATAATGTGGGTAATGCCCTGGGTGATGTCATCCACCACATTGGCAAGATGGAAAACGGGGGTGCCGTTGGAGCGGACAATGACGAAATCCTTCATGTCCTCCGCTTTCTTATTGAGATCCCCCTTGATTTCATCATGAAACCCGATATCGGTACCTGGCATACGGAAAAGGATGCAGTCGCCCTGGCCGGTTCCGCCCTTGTCCTCTTTGTAAGCGTGGCCGCTGGCCAGGAGCTTTTCAGCCGCCTGTCGGTGCTGGTCATGCTGGGTGGACTGATAAAGGGGAGTCTCGTCGAAAGTGATTCCCAGCCATTCCATGGCCCTTAGGATGGTTTGTACGGCCTCGGGGGTGGATCGCTCGCGGTCGGTATCCTCGATCCTGAGGAGAAACTGGCCACCGTTATGACGGGCAAACAGCCAGTTGAATATGGCAGCCCGGATATTCCCAATGTGAACCTGTCCCGTGGGACTGGGCGCAAAACGTACTCGAACGCTCATTCCGATCCTTCTCTTTCTGTGAATAAAACGATTTTACGCTACCACAAAACACCCTGTGGCGCAACGGATACAGCGCATCGCTGTTTCTCGGCTTGCAGCAGAGAGGCAGGCCGATAATAATGGCTTGAGTTTATGAAGAATCTTGCAGAATCGCTTGAGCGTTTGTATGGCTTGCGCACGTTTGGCATCAAACCGGGGCTGGAGGCCACACGGGACTTGCTTGATCGGTTGGGGAATCCCCATCAGGCCTTTGCCGCGATCCATGTGGCGGGCACCAATGGCAAGGGATCCGTTTGCGCGATGCTTGATGCCGTTATGAGGCGGACAGGCTTGCGTGTCGGGCTCTACACCTCGCCTCATTTGATCCGGTTCAATGAGCGGATCCGGGTGAATGGCACTGAGATCAGTGATACCGAATTGGCGGTCTTATTCAATGACATGGAGGCTCATGCTGCCGCCGTGGCCGCCTCGGGGCGGGAGGTGACTTTCTTTGAATTCACCACGGCGCTGGCGTTTGAATATTTTCGGCGGAAGAGCGTTCATGTGGCGGTCGTGGAAACCGGGATGGGGGGGCGTCTGGACTCCACCAATGTGGTGCTGCCGCTGGTCTCGGTCATTACCCGCATCGGCCATGATCACACGGCTTATTTGGGAACCACCCTTGACGCCATTGCCGGGGAGAAGGCCGGAATTATAAAATCGGGCCGACCGGTGATCTGCGGCGCCACCCCGGACGAGGCGCGCGCGGTGATCCTATCCACGGCAACAGCCCTGAAATCGCGCTTTGTCGATGTCGTTGAATCTGTTTCCGTGAGGCGGGTTTCGCAGGATCTGACCTGTCAGAAGGTGGCGATTACCAGTGGCGACGTTGACTATGGCACGGTGCCGTTGACGCTGCTTGGCAAGCATCAACTTGAAAATGTGGCCACCGTAATCGCCACCGTGGAGACGCTTGCCGGGTGCAGTCCCATAGCGATCCCGCCCGCCGCGATCCGGGCCGGTTTGGCGGAAACCCAATGGCCGGGGCGACTAGATGTGCTCATGCAAGATCCGCCGATGCTTTTGGATGGCGCCCATAATCCCGACGGGGCGCGCTCCTTATCGGTTGCGCTGAAGGATCTCCTGAAGAAAAAGAAAGTCGGCTTGATCTGGGGGATGTGCGACGACAAGGATGCGCTTGGGTTTGCCAAGGCGCTGGGGGGTGTCGTCAAGCGTTGCTGGATTGTCCCGATCAACTCCGAGCGTAACGTGAATCCCGAAAAATTGTTGCGGATTGCAAAGACGGAGGGCTGGGAGGCTGTGACGAGTCCGCTTCCCGAGGCGATGCAACTGGCGGAGGAATGGGCGCGTAACGAAAAGGGCGCCGTATGCATCGCCGGGTCGCTATTTCTGGCCGGTGCCGTGTTAAGCCTAAAAAGGGGATGAATCTGAAAAAGCATATTGAAATTTTGGTGCGCGGCGTGTGCGTCAAGGAGGGGAAGATGCTGGTTTGCCAGGGCAAAGGGGCGGCCAATACCTACCTTCCAGGCGGACATGTGGAATGGCAGGAAAAAGCGACGGACAGCCTCAAGCGGGAAATGGCCGAGGAACTTGGCGTCAAGGCGGTGGTGAAGGAATTCCTCGGTGCCGTGGAACATACGTTTATTCAAAAAGGCGAGCGTCACTGTGAAATTAACCTGGTGTTTTCCATGGATATTCCCGCCTTGTCGCCCGGCAAAAAGCCGGAAGCCTGCGAAGATTGGATTACCTTCAAGTGGATCCCGCTGACTGCGCTTGGCCGGAATCATCTTGAACCCTATCCGTTGAGGACGTTGATCCCCGCCTGGGTGAAACCCCACCACCTTATGCCGCGCTGGGGCAGTACACTCCTAAGGGACGGTTACTGAGATCCGGTAGAAGCGAGCGGGATGGGTGAGGGTGGTGTCAGTAAAATTCATTATTCCCGCGATGCCCGTGAGATTGGATCCACCGGGCAGATTGAGCCAAAAGGTTCCTGGCGCCAGGGTGTCGCGATAGGAAATGGAGTAATGGCGGTTGGTGACGCCGAGCCATTGGAGCGTGAAACTTCCGGGCTGGGACGGATCGGTTCCCAAGATCCCCAGTTTCAGCACGCTTGAGCCAAGCAAGGCATCGGTGCCGGTAATTTCTTCCTGGGCATTCGGTATGCCATCATGATCCCAATCGCCATTCAGGGACAGCGCCAGGAAGGAGGTTCGGGCGGCCGGCCCAATCCAACCGACACGATCCTTAGCCCATACATACACGGTATTGGTCTGGTCAATGAGCAGGTTCCCGATCAGCGTTTCGGCATTGGTTGTCCAGATTCCCGAGGTGGTTCCCCCCGCATTCGTGGGCGCATAGTAGTAGCCTGAGATGCCGGAGCCTGGGCCGTCGCTGAAGCCGGTCCAGGTTCCCGGTATCGAGGTGTCGCCAATGACATAGTTTCCATAGGGACTCAAGGCGAGGGTGATGATGGCTTGCGTTGCCGACGGCGGGGTGGCGTCAATCCAGCAGGGGCCGAACAGGGCGGGAATACTTAGATTTCCAGCTTTGTCACGCGCGCGAACCCAACCCCAGAAATTGGTTCCGTCCGGAAGCGGGGGCGGGGATGCGGTGCGTCCCGTTGTCGACCCTGAGGCGGTCAGGATGGACGCGTTGGTCGTGGCGCCATAGACGTAATCAGCCACGCCGACACCACGGGATTCATGCACCAGATCCCATCGCAGGCTCATGACCTGGTTTTTTGACCACGCATTGGTTTGGTGGACAAGCGAGATAAAATGCGGAGGGGTGGGCGGGGCCTCGTTATCTACCATGAATGGCTGACTGGTTGCCCATCCGCCCAGGAATATCCCGTCCCATGCGCGGGTGCGCACCAGCGTGTTGGAGGAAAACACGATTCCGTTCCCGGCGGATTGGGAATCCCACGTCGAAACGACGTCATTGGTGATGAGGCCGGTGTCGGTTTTGGTTAGCAGGGCGTCCACCTGGGGCGCACTGAGGCTTGTTACAGTGGCCGTCCCAATGCCGGACTGAACGGCAGTGATCCAGAGGTTGCTCCAAGGGCTGCCGGGGGAGGCGCTCCATTCGAAAAAGGCCTGGCACATGTCGCCATCCGCATCGAATACACGGTTGCTCAAGGATACCAGGCCAGTTCCGTTTGTGGATGTTTGTGCCGCGGCAAGCCAGGTGATCGTGGCGGGGGAGCGTACGCTCAAGTAAATCGGGATCATCGTTATGGGATGTGTGGGGGCGTTGCCGGTAATCCAGAGCGCCGCCTGGCGATCACCTGTTGAAATCCCGGCGCTGCTTACGGTGACGACGGCTGTGGAGAGGGTGCTATTGGGCGCCACGCTCAGATTGGTGGTCGTCTGAGTTAGCCAGGATTCTGCTGAATGGAAAGGCGAGACGACGATATCGTCAAGGTACCAACCCTCCTCCTCGGTGTTATCATCCGATCCGAAATGGAA
Source organism: bacterium (assembly GCA_037132275.1). Classification (GTDB taxonomy): domain Bacteria; phylum Verrucomicrobiota; class Kiritimatiellia; order CAIKKV01; family CAITUY01; genus JAABPW01. The sequence continues at coordinate 25,123 of JBAXPK010000022.1, read as the reverse complement.
GCGGATGATGGCGGCGCTCCCGGCGAAGTCTGAAAGATCAAATGTGGCCTGACTCCACTCGCTACCGTTTCCGGCGAAACAGGGGGTCATATCCGGCCAGGGGGATGCGTAATAGCCGGAAATCAGACAGGGATAGCCCCCGACCGGGGTGATTTGCTCAAAAGAGGCGCCGTAATTCGTCGATATTTCGACGATGCCGCCGTCCCAGTATTTGTTGGGAAGCCAGCCATAGCGCCAGAATTGATCGTCGTGTTCGCTTTGAATCCAATGGCGGAACGTGAGCTGGGCCCCGCTGGTTACGTAGAACGGGGGGGACTCGAGCTTGGCGTGCATACTGCTGCCATAGAAAAGGGTATCTGGATTTCCGCAATACCAGGCATGGGCGCCGGAACTGCTCCGGGCCGTGGAAATGTTCCATTGGTCGCCTGCGCCGGAGTGCGTCCAGTCGCCGGTGCCATTTTCAACATCATTACTGAGCCCGCCCCAAAGAATGGCGAGGTTGCCCAGCCAGGCGCCATTGCCGACATTGGTAACGGATAGCGCCAGATTGCTTGAAGTTTCCGGAAGGAGCAGGGGATTGAATTCCGGTGGAGAATAGAGGATGACGGGGTAAGTCGGGATGACTGTATAGGGGCCATTGGTGGTGGCGGCTTGTAAATCGGTGGCGACAATCCAGTAGACAAAGCTGTCGCCGTTGGATCCGGGGGCGGGAAGAGAGGCGGTGTACAGATTGCCTGAACCTGCGCTCATCGGGTTTGCCGTGATAGATCCGCCATTACGGGTCCAGAACATCGTGGCGGATACAACCAAGCAATTGTCGGTAATGATGGCCGAGACCGGATAGGGCGCCGGGGCGGGCTGTTGCGTATTCAATGCGCTATGAAGGATGACCGGCGGAGTGGGGAAGGATCCAGGATCACGGGGGTTTGTCCGGTCGCGCATTTCGTTCATGTTGCTGTATCCGTCGCCATCCGGGTCGGCGTTGGGATCGGCATGGATCTCGCCGAAATAGAAATACTCCCACCAGTCATTCAAGCCATTGCCGTCACTATCCTGGCCTTCGGGAATGTAGGCAGCCTGCGCTTGATGGGGGCCGTTCATCAGTATGGCCGTCACCGGGTTAACCGCCGGACTGCTCGGGTCAGGTTGGCGAATTCCGTCCACCATCCAGCCGATAAACATGGAGGCGGTGTTTCCGATGGAGGCGGAGGCGGGAGCCGAGAGCGTTGTGGCGTTGGATCCCTCGGCCCACCATACCGTGTTATTCAGCGGCCCGTAGGCTGAGGTGTGTGTGAGGGCGAATTCCTGTTGCCATTGCCAGGTCAGGCTTGAGTCACGGGTCAGGGTGAAGGTAACGGTGTTTGTGGCGCCCGAGGAAGGGACACTTCCGGTACCGCGCCAGCCTGTGCAGGCCCAGCGGGCGCCATTGGTGGGAGCCGAATTAGCCGGGGCAACAGCCTGGATTACTTTACCCGATACGTAGCTGTGATTCCCGTAATCCGGAGTGACGGTGGCGATGAGGGTAGGCGTTCCTGTCACCAACAAGCTCGCCTGCGGCAAAATCAGAAAGTGATAGGGACTACTGGGCGCCCCGATGGGAACGTGCGCCGTGAGACCGTTGGTGGTGCCGGCCTGTATCCAGTATTGGATCGTGCTACCATCCGGTTGCCGGGGGATGATCGCCCGGTACAGGCTGTTGCTTACGTTGTTGAACGCGACGGGGATGAAGTTCGTGGAATTATCCTGATTCCAAAACAGGAGCAAACTATTGGAGTCCACCAGAATAGAGGGGCCGATATTGGCATCCACCGAATAATCGGCTCCTGTATTGAAGGTGTTCTCAAGCGGTGTATGGATAATCCGGAAAAGACGGTCAAGGGCCTTTCTGGCGTTGAGGCGGCCCCCGGTCACCGTTATCCCGGTCAGGGCTGGAATGGCATCCGTTCCCTTGAGGATCGCATCCCGGATGTCTTCCGCGCGGGCTGATGGCCAGAGATTCCAGAGCCATAGGGCGACGCCGGACACATGGGGTGTGGCCATGGAGGTTCCGCTCATGACGGTATAACGCGAGCCGGGATAGGTGCTAAGAATGCTGACGCCCGGTGCGCCGAGATCAACGGAGGTGGCTCCATAATTTGAAAACGAGGCGAGCGCGTCGCTTGAATCGGTGGCGGCGACGGCGATGATGTTGGATTCCGTGTAGGAGGCGGGATAAAAGGGATAGGCATCATTGTTATTTCCGTAGTCGTTGCCTGCCGCCGCAATAAAAAGGATGCCGAGGGCCATGTTTTCACGAACCGCATCGCGGAAGGCGCTGCTGTAGCCTCCGCCGCCCCAACTGTTGTTGGTGACCCGGATATTGACACCACGGCGTTTCAAGTCGGCGGCATAGTGAAGGGCATCCGCCGCGTCTGAGACGGCGCCGTAGCCGCTGCTGTCCAGAAACTTGAGCGGGATGATTTGACAGCGCCAGTTGACCCCGACTACCCCCAGCCCGTTGTTACCGATGGCGCCTGCTGTTCCCGCGGTATGGGTGCCATGACCGTGACCATCCATGGGGTCGTTATTATCGTTTGCAAAATTCCAACCCCGCACATCGTCGTTATAGCCGTTTCCGTCATCATCCAGCCCATTGACGGTTTCCGCCGTATTGCTCCAGACGTTGGCGGCCAGATCGGGATGGTTGTAATCAAGGCCGGTGTCGATATCGCCCATCACCACCTGGGTGTCGCCGGTGCTTAAATCCCAGATCTGAGGGGCGGAGATATCACTGCCGGGAGTCCAGATGTTGTGAAGTCCCCACATCGAACTGAATAGCGGGTCGTCAGGGAGGGTGTCCTGGGAATGAACGACATAATCCGGCTCGACATAACGGATAAGCGCCTTGTCCTGTCCCAGGATGGCGAGCAGGCGCGGGATGGCGTTGGTGGATTGATCGTCGATACTGACCAGATAACAGCCGGGCATTTTCATGGTTTTCCGGAGGGTCAGGCCTTGCGATTGAACCAGGGCTTCCAGTTTTTCAACGTCAGTTTCTGCATTTAATCGAACCATGACGTGATCGGCGATCATGATGTTGCGCGAATGAATGGTCTCGGGTTGCCCTGCTTTGCCCCGCGTCACGCTTTCCTCCACCCGCCAGAGCGGATACTTGAAATTCGCCCGGACAATCCGAACCCGTTTGATCCGATCCGCTCGAAGGGGATCAGGTGTTTCGGAGGAAGACAACAACGGCATGCCAGCGGTTGGATCGGTGGGGTTACTTGATGTCCCCAGGGTGCTTGAGCCGGGCACGGCAGGAAGAAGAGCGTTTGTTGGTGGGGATAGGGGGGGGCGGGAAGGAGGCGTGATCAGGGGCTGTGGGACGGCTAACCCTGGCGTAATCGCGCTGGAAGCCGAAAGTGATGTGTTTACAGCAACAGGCGGCGACGGTTTTCCGGCGAGGCGAACCCCATACCCGATACCCACAAGGATGCACCCGGATAAAAGGGCGATCCCCAAGCCGATTCCACTCCTCTTTCTCATTTCTAAAAGTATAGCGGATAGCATCACTTGGTGCACGCTACATGTTTGGGGGTTAAATGATATTGACATGTATGGGGTTTCACGCCACCTTGTATGCCATTGAATTCCGATGCAGTGGAGTGATGAAGTAACGTATTTAGAGAGGATGTTGTCATGGCTGGAAAAGGTGGAGACTCACGTGCGGGGCGCCCGGTTAAAGGGGCGTCGGATAAGAAGCGCCGCGAAAAGGTTCAGCGCAAGCGTTTGATCGGGTTGGGTGTGGCTGCGGACAAGGTCAAGAAATTGAATGCGTCAGCCGTTCGCGCCATGCTAAAAGAGCCGAAAAAGCTGAAGAAGTAAGGACATTGCGGATCCTTTTTGCCGGCATTACCCCACAGGGTCATGTCGGCCTTTTTTTTGGGGTGACCCATGAAAGTCTTATGTGTCTTAAATCCCAGTGCGGCGGGTGGCGAGGCCATGCGATTGTGGCCCGAGGTGTCCGAACTGCTGCGGAAACAGGATGTTGAATTCGATCTTTTGTCGTTGCAGCGCGGAACCCTGATGAAGGACCAGGTGGTGGGCGTCCTGAAAGACTCCGGCTCCGGCGCCTATGATGTGGTAGCCGGCATTGGCGGGGATGGCACCCATGCCGGGGTGATCAATGGGCTCATGCAGTTCCATTCGGCCTGTCCGGCAGAGTGTGTTCCCCGCTATGCGTTCATTCCTTTGGGCACTGGGAACGATATCGCCAAATCCTTGGGGATACGATTTCGTGATGACACGTCCGCGCGTGATCTCCGTCGTGCCGTTTCCACCATAGTGCACGGGGCCGATTATCGTCTCGATTTGGGCCTGATTAATGGGACTTATTTCGCCGATGCCCTGACGGTGGGGCTGGACTCCAGAATTTTGAAGGAGCGGAACTCCAGCAAGCGGTTGATTGAGAAGATTCCCCTGTTAAAGTATCTGGCGAGGGGACGGTTTCTCTATACGATTTCCCTGGGTGCCCGTTTTTTCCGGCAGAGTCCGGTGGACGTGGATATTATTGTGGATGGTCGGTCCTGGTATAAGGGGCTGATGATCAATCTGGTGATCAATAATACCCGCATCTATGCCGGTGATTTCGATTTCAGCATGGAGGCGTATCCGGATGACGGGCTGCTCGATATCGTTCTGTTTACAGACCATGCCGACTATCTGACGCGATACCTGCTGGCTATCCGCCATAACCCGGACAAGATCAGGGACCTCTCCGATGAGTTGCACCGGCGATCCATGCATACTCAAGGGCGGGAGATTGAGGTGCGGCTCGCCCATTGCGAACACGCCCAGATCGATGGGGAAGAGTTTCCGGAAAACTGCCTATTCAAAGTGACCGTTGTCCCGCGCGTTCTGGCCATCAAGACACCCGCCGAGCCGATGTAACGCCTCAATAGCAGTAGTCGTCCGAAGGGAATGCGCCGGTCTCAACGTCCTGCTTGTATTCTTTAAAGGCCTTCAGCATACGATCGCCAAGGTCGGTATATTGTTTAGCAAAGCGCGGCACGGTGCCGCCCGATAAGCCGAGCAGATCGTGGCTGACCAGGATTTGCCCATCGCAATGCGGCCCGGCGCCGATGCCGATGGTTGGCACGCGGACGGCTTTGGTAATGGCCTCACCCAGGGCTACAGGGACACATTCAACGACGATTCCAAATACCCCGGCTGCTTCGAGCGCCAGGGCATCGGCGATCAGTTGATCGGCCTCGGAACTTTTTTTGCCCTGCACTTTGTAGCCGCCGAACTGCCGGATGCTTTGCGGGGTCAGGCCGATATGACCCAGAACGGGAATGCCATTGGCCACGAGCGAGGCCACCGTTCCGGCACGGAACGAGCCCCCCTCGATCTTGACACCGTCTGCCCCGGCCTCTTTAAGAAATCGTCCGGCGTTTCCAAGCGCCTGCTCGGTGGATACCTGGTAGGACATGAAAGGCATATCGGCCACCACCATGGCGCTGGTCGTGCCGCGTGCGACCGCCGCCGTATGGTGGATCATCTGGTCCATGGTGACGGGCAGCGTGGTGGGGTGCCCCAGCATGGCGCTGGCCAGAGAATCGCCCACGAGCGCCATGTGAATGCCTGCCGCATCCAAATACCGGGCGGTGGTGAAATCATAGGCGGTCAGGCAGGTGATTTTTTCGCCGCCCTTAAGCCCTTTGATGCGTTCGGCTGTCCACTTGATTTTCATAGGCAACGGTATATCTGAATCGATTCAGAAGTTCAAGCTCAGCGAAGTGGAGAGGAGTGTGTCGCTGTTTTTTTTGCCTTCCACCGGGGTACTGTCGTACCGCTCTTGATAACACACATTGAGGTTGAGATCGCGGGTGATATAGGCGGCGAGGCCAATCTCCGTGTTTACGAAGAAGACGCTGGTATCGGCAATTTTCGGCAGATATTCTACTGTGGCCCAGCTTAGGACATGGGCGTTGAAACGTTTTTCGACAGTTGCGGCGGCGCGCCCTGCCGCGTAACCATCCTCAGCATTGTCCTTTTTCTCCTCGATATAGCCGGCTCCGAGTTCAAGGTTCAGGATGGCGGTGTCAGAGTGGATCACGCGAAAACCGGGCGAAAGGATTCCGGTTATGCGGTAGTCAAGTTCGGCGATGGGATCGGTCAGCCAGTCGAGGTTACCCAAGGCATACACCTGTTTCGTCAACAGACGTTCGTAACGTAACGTGGTCTCGGCATTCTGGGTGTCCTTGACCCCCTCGCTTTCGCCATAGGCGCCACGGGCCCGGAACCGGATCAGGTTGGCTTCCTTTTCTTTTACGGCGTCAATCCCCAGTGAATAGCGCAAGGTGTCGCTATTCCCGCTGGCCCTGGTCATGCCGAAATCCAGATTGCGCCGCCAGTCGGTTGCGCTGCGTGCCGTCGCCTCAGGCGCAGGCAGTTTTAGGCTACGTCCGGCGAGACTGCAGGCACCGCCCATGGGGCCGCCAAAGGAACTGAGTACATTGGGCCCGGATGTTTTGATGACGGGTTTCGGCTTGATCACCGGGGGTTGATTGGTGATCACCGGGGTGACTTCAACGGGTGTGACAAGGTCGGGCGTTTTGTTGGTGTCAGCGGGGGTGGGCGCCAGAGCGTCTTGACCGGATGATGACAGGGAGAGAAGCGACCATAAAAGCCCGCCGTAAATGAAACTCAGGTGACGACGATTCAAGGTGCAAAGTTCTTTCTGTTGTACTGTGTTTGTGCGGCCTGCGACCACTGTCGCATGACCTCCTGTTTGCGGCGCGGATCATTCCATGTCGGGATCAGCGCTTCCAGCTCTTTTTCTGTGAGGGGCGGACGGCACAGTTCCTCTACGGCAGCGGGGTGGGCCCCGTGGTCTATGATGTTCTTCCAGGCCGCCTTGAGATCGGCGTGGGCATCAATCAGCCACACGCCCATAAGGTCATTCAACACATTCCACCGACGGGTGGCGAGCCCGTTGTCGTAGACCAGTCCCGCCGGAAAATCATAGGGGTTCGGCTGCGGCGCCGCCGGGTCTTTGTAGAGTGAATTGAGGACGGGCATCCGGTAGAGGGTATGATGCTGGCCGCTGATTCCCTCCGGCTGATAGAGCAGCCGCTGACCTTCCGGTGAAAGCGTGTATTCGATAAACATCCGGGCCAGCGCAGGGTGCCTTGCTCCCCGGAGCATGGCGATGGGATCGGGCCCGATGATCGTTTGTTTTTCCGGCAGCGCCAGCGCAAGCGCATCGCCACCCACCGACTTGATGACCGTCTGGGCATACTGGTCAATGACCATGCCGGCGGCAATATCCCCGGATGCCACCTCGCGGGGAACGGTGCCGCCGGCCTCGCCGAATCCCCGGACATTGGCGCAGATCCGGGCAATGACCGGCCAGCCTTTGTCAAACCCGTAGGATTGCAGAATAATCTCATAGCACATATGAACCGATCCGCTTGACCGGGGATCCCCGGATCCAACCCATGAAAAATACCCGGGCTGCGCCAGATCTTCCCATGATTTCGGCGAACGCAAGCCCAACTGTTTTACAAGAGGGCGGTTATAGAGGATACCGAATCCGCTTAATGTCACCCCGAACCAGCGCTGTCCGGGATCAACTACCGGGGAACCGGCACAGGTCGCGGGAATGTCATCCAGTGTGCCAGGGGTGAGATCAACCCGAACCAGCCAGTTGTTCTGGATGGCGGTTAGGAAGGGGGAGATCCCGCCCCCAAACAGGACATCCACTCCGGGATCATCGGGCGCGGAAGCATATCGGGATTCGAGCTCTTTCATGATTTTGGAGGCGCCTCCGACGTCCAGCCACTGGATCGTTATAGTCCGATGCTGATTCCGCTGCATCCATTCGGCGAAGCCGCGCGAATATTCCAGTCGAACTTCCCGCCGGTGGGGGGAAATGATGGTGAGGGTTTCCTGAGGAACCGTACCGGGTGTGGAGGGGCTCCGCTTCCCCGCCATGAACAGAAAGGGAAGCGCGGCTATGGCAATGAATAGAACGATGGCAAATCGGCGCATGGGTGATTCCGGAGCTTCTATTCCAGTACAACCGCATCGCCGTACTTCGGCGCCGTGGCGGTAAACCCTTTCTCCTGCTGAATGGTGGCCGCAAAATGACGGGCGGTTTCGGATTCACCGTGGGTGACAAATATATGTCGTGGAACAGGGGTTCCCAGGCGGGAAATCCAATTGAGAAGCTCGCTCCGGTCGCCGTGGGCGGAAAAGCCGGAAATCTGGGAGACTGCGGCGCGGACGGGGTAGGGCTGTCCAAAAAGTCGGACAGGGTTTACCCCGTTCAGGATCAGGCGGCCCAAGGTGCCGACGGCCTGATACCCGACAAACAAAACCGTAGATTCCGGCCGGCTCAGGTTGTTGGCCAGGTGATGCTTGATGCGGCCCCCTGTACACATGCCTGCGCCCGCCATGACCGCCACCGAACCTTTGATCGTATTGATGGCCTTGGAGTCGTCAACGGTTTGTACCATTTTCAGGCCCGGGAAATGAAAAGGAGATTGCTGAGTCTTGACCAGTCGGTTCATGTCGGCATCCAGAATATCCATGTGTCGCTCGAAGATCTGGGTCACGGCCCGGGCCATGGGGCTGTCAACAAACACCATGATATTGGGAATGCGTTTGGCTTTAAGCAGGGAACTGAAATAATAGAGCACTTCCTGAGCGCGTTCGATTGCGAAAGTGGGGATGATGAGGTTGCCGCCCCGTTTGACGGTTTCGGTGATGACCTGGCACAGCCGGTCTTCGATCAAGTCCGTCTGCTCATGGAGTCGGTCACCGTAAGTGGATTCCATGACGATATAGTCGGTGGGCACACAGAAGTCAGGATCTTCCAGGATCGGTCGATTCCAGCGACCGATGTCCCCGGAGAATACGATGGACCGGCCATTGCCACGGATGTGGATAGACGCGGACCCGAGGATGTGACCGGCGTCGGTGAAGGTGACTTCGATCCCATGGGCCAGGGATAGGGGCTTCCGATAACTGACTGGTGAAAACTGCGAGCAGCACCGCTCCACGTCATCCGCGGTAAAAAGCGGTTCAAGGGGGCGATTGCTTTTTCGGTTTTCTTTGGCGTGCCGTTTCGCTTTGAACGCCACATCTTCCGCCTGAATCTTGGCGGAATCCATAAGGACAGTCTTGGCGATTTCAGCGGTGGGCGTGGTGGCATGGATGGGGCCGCTAAATCCGTCCCTAACCAGCCGGGGAAGGTATCCGCAGTGGTCAATATGGGCGTGTGTCAGGAGAACAGCGTTGATGCTGGAAGGGGGGACGGGGAAAGGATTCCAGTTGCGATCCAGCAGGTCATGTTCCTGATACATACCACAGTCAATCAGCAGCCGGCTTCCATTGATGTCCAGCAGATAGCGCGAACCGGTTACAGTTTCAGCCGCCCCGAGAAATGTGAGTTTGGCAAACATGAATGACTCCCTTCAGAATTCAAATGGATTGTCCACCTTGAGCCTGAATTGTCAAGTTATCGAGAATCCGGATGACATCTTCTCGCCAGTTCAAGGCCGTTAGGATAGAGTCGCTCTCATGTGTCCTGACAACCATCATGAAACGTCTGATTTTAGTTACTTGACGCCGGATGCAGTCATCAATGCCGTGGAAAGCGCGATCAAAACCCGATGCGGCAACCTTTGCCGGCCGCTCAACAGCTATATCAATCGCGTTTATGAGGTAGGATTGGACGCGGGTGGGTTTGTGATCGTGAAGTTTTACCGGCCGGGCCGATGGAGTCGGGAGGCTTTGCAGGATGAACTTGATTTCCTGGCGGAACTTGCCGCAGCCGAAATTCCGGTTGTGCCGCCGCTTCCCGGAGTGGACGGACAATTCCTCCACAAACTGGGGGACGCCTGGTTTGCGGTCTTTCCCAAACGGGGCGGGCGTCCGTTGGATGAGCCTACGACGGAAGATTGGGTTCAATTAGGGAGGCTTATTGCGCGGATGCATTCCATAGGGGGCGTCCGGCAGCCGCGCGACCGGATACAGATTCATCCGAAACGCTCCACGTTGGCGCATTTGGAATATATTCTCCGCTCAAATACGATTCCTGCCCGGTTTCAACGTCTCTATGAAGAGAGTGTGACCCGTCTGGTTGATGATATAACCCCGCTTTTTGATGGCGTTGAAACACTGCGGATTCATGCCGACTGTCATCGCGGCAATATTCTGTACCGTCCCGACGAGGGCTATCATTTGTTGGATTTCGACGACATGGCCGTGGGTCCGGCTGTTCAGGACTTATGGATGATTCTGCCTGACCGTCTTCCCCGTGCCCGGCCGGCTCTGAATTTGCTGCTCGAGGGGTATGAGACTTTTCTGACTTTCCCTTATGACACGCTTAACTTAATCGAGCCGTTACGGGCCATGCATTTTATCCATTTTACAGCCTGGTGCGCGCGTCAGAAGGCCGATGGCGGATTTGCGCGGCTGTCGCCAGACTGGGGCAGCCAGACGTTTTGGCAGCAGGAAATCGCCGAGCTGGAGAAACAGCGACAGGAGATTGAAGCGGGAATCGATTAGAAGTGGAAGGTCGCGCTGAGGCCCATGCCCATTTTGTCGAACTTCTGAACTTCAAATCTCAGTCCGATGTTCGGCGAGGGATTCAGTTGCAGGCCGCCGACAATTCCAAAGGCCTGGTTTTCAGACTGGTCGCCATAATCAATCATCGAAACCGCCGGGCCGATGAACAAGCCCAACCGATCCCAAGCCCAGGGGTCTTTTGGGGTTGAGTAGAAGCTCATGGTGAGCGACGTAAAGAATTCCGACATCGTGTCTTTCACATTCATGGAATCCACGCTGGTGTTCCGGAAAAATGAATTGAGATCGAGCCCGACCCAATACTGATCAATGCTATTCCAAGGCTCCAGTACCAAGTAGTCCAACATACGCACCTGTCCGCCGGCCAACCATTCGAAATTGGAACTGCGGTTATTCCCGCCCAGATTGACGTCGGCCTCGCCGACCCCGCCGAACAGGGTGAGCCACTTGGTCACATCAAGGCCCAGGGTGGCGGCCAGATGGTTGGCTTTCAGGTCGCTGGCTTTAAATCCATTCTCGTATTCCATGCCACGCTGTTGTTGCTGCACGCCCACTCCCACGCTGATCAACCGCGGGCCGCCGCTATGGATCGCGTCATAAGCTTTTGTCGTATCGCCATTGAAAAGCGCTCCCTGGTGGGCGGAACTATCCGCGCCGTCGGCAAAAGCTAAGGGGCTCACCATGACTGCAACCAGAACCGACAGTATGTATGCGTAGGTTTTCATAAGTGGTGATACTAACGGTTAATCGAGTCAGGTTTCAAGGTGATTTTTTGTTCAAGCAACTACTGCTTGACCCCGTTTAAAGGGACAGGCATTTTAGAAGGCATGAAAGCAGACACTTTGCATCGTCCGGACTGGGATCATTATTTTATGAAAATCGCCACCGTGGTGGCCACCCGCGGAAACTGCCTGAGGCGTCAGGTGGCGGCGGTGATTGTCAAGGATCAGCGGCTCATCTCCACCGGCTATAACGGCACGCCGCGCGGGGTGAAGAACTGTTTTGAAGGGGGGTGCGAACGCTGTGCCGGGGATGCGCCATCCGGAACTTCATTAGGGGAATGCATCTGCTGTCACGCGGAGGAAAATGCGATTACCCAGGCGGCTTATCACGGAATTGCACTGCGTGGTGCCACACTGTATTCAACTCTGAGCCCCTGCCTGACGTGCGCCAAAATGATCATCAACTCGGGCATTCAGGAAGTGGTGTACGAGAATGAATACGAATTCAGTGTACAAACCCGGACGCTCCTCCACGCAGGCGGAGTGCGATGCCGCAAATTGAGCGGCTAGGCGCGGTCACGGGGCCGCAGTTTCTTCTTCCGCTTCCTCAACGACCGACACTTCAGGTTTGGCCGGTTCGACTTTGGGTAATTCGACTTTGGTCGGCTCGACTTTGGTTGGCTCGACCTTCACTGGCTCGACCTTGGTTGGCTCCACCTTGACGGTAATAGGAACTGCCGTCACCGGCTTTTCTGTGACAGGGGGAACCACTTCTTTGGGCGGCACGGGCATTTCACCCTTGGCGGGCGTACTCTTGACATTGTCTGTCTCCACTTTCATAGGAGGCATTTTGACCTCTTTGGGAGTTACTGCGGGGGTGGTGATAATGGGCGCGGGCGGCATCATGACTGAATCCGCCTTGTTTTGAGGGGCTAATTCCTGCTCCTTACCAGGGGCGCCCCAGCGGCCGTAACGGCGCCGTTCGGAGCTTTTGTCCTCCAGGTTCAGGCCATTTGATTCCGCCAGCCATTTCCACTGGTGGGCGCTGAAGTGAAGCACATTGCCAACCTGATTGAGGATTGAAGCGGTATCCAGGGTGGTGATCCGGCTGAGGTCTTTATACCAAGTGGGACCATCCATCATTTTCAGGGGGAGCGAAGAGGTGTCGCCCAGAAGAAATACATGCTTCGGATCGCCGGACATGAAACGGCCGTCGACGTAATCCTCCAAACTGACCTGGATCCACTCCTGTCCGTTCCACGCATGAATCAGCGGGGCGGCCAAGGTGGGGCTTGTGTTGTAGGTTACCAATCCGACTTCCTTGCAACGGGCAATCTGGAAGGCCAGCTGTACCATGCGTTTCCGGGCGGGTATCACCATGATGGATTCCGGCGTGGCCGTGCCAGCGAACACGCAATCGCTGGTGGAGACAATCGCCAACGCCATAAGTCCTGTACTAAAAAGGTTTTTCATATTCATAACAAAGTCTGACCTCCACAATTAAATCTAAAGTACGTTTCAATCTACCGCCCCGCAGTCTATTTTCCAAGCACCTTTTTGAATTCCTGGGTCAGGCGGGGCAGAATGGCGAACAGATCGCCCACGATGCCGTAGGTGGCTACCTTGAAAATCGGGGCATCAGGATCCTTATTGATTGCGATGATGATGTCCGACGATTGCATTCCGGCAAGATGCTGGATCTGGCCGCTGATTCCGATGGCAAAATAGATCTTGGGGCAGACCGTTTTCCCGGTTTGGCCGACCTGGTGCGAGTACGCGACCCAGTTTGAATCCACGGCTGCCCGTGACGCGCCCACTCCAGCGCCCAGTACATCGGCCAATTTGCGCAGCAGGCTGAAGTTCTCCACAGACTGCATACCGCGGCCGCCAGCCACAATAATGTTGGCTTCGGCAATATTCATGGTGCTCTCCACCTCGGGAACGAACTTAAGGCGATGGGCCTTGGATTGGAGAAGAATCTCGGTGATGGTCTCCATCGAAATCTCACCCGTGCGGGTGGGGCTGGCCACGGCTTCTTTCATCACCTTGTGACGCACCGTCGCCATCTGGGGACGGGCGTTTGGGGTCTCGATGGTCGCCATGATATTTCCGCCGAACGCCGGGCGGGTCTGGAGCAGATTAAGGGTTTTGGGGTCGATGGAGAGCCCGGTGCAATCGGCGGTCAGTCCTGCGTTGACCTTGACGGCCACGCGCGAGACAAGGCTCCGGCCAATGGTAGAGGCCCCGCACAGAAAAACATTAGGCTTATGGCGGTTGACCAGTTCAATCAGTACGTTGCCATACGCCTCATCCTGAAAATGGGCGAGTTCGGCACGATCCACGACGTAGACTTTGTCAGCGCCACGGGCGATCAATTCCTGGCTTTTGGACTGGATGTTGCTCCCCAACAGCACTGCGCACAGTTTCATGCCCAGCGAGTCGGCCAGTTTACGGCCTTCGCCAAGCAACTCGTAGGTGATGGTCTGGATATCGCCGTCATGCTGTTCGGCAAAAACCCAGACATCCTTGAAGGCGCTCAAGTCGATGCTGGCGCTTGTCTTCTCCTTCATCCAGATGGCGTCGAATTTACAGGCTACGACGCAGGAACCGCATAGCGTGCATTTCTGGAGATCAATGACGGGCGCGGTCTTTCGCTCCGCCTGGGTGATGGCGCCAAAGGGGCATGCCTTGACGCAGGCGCCGCAAAACACACATTTCTCGGTAATTTTGATGGGGTCACTCATGGTTCAGGCTCCTTAATTATTGCGCTGCGCCCAAAACGGCGTCTTTTAGTTTGGCTACGAGTTGCGGAATAAACTCCTCGGGTTCACCCTTCAGAATCTCACCGCCCTGGCGTGGCGCCGGGGTGAAAATCTTGACAACCTTGGTTGGTGAACCATCCAGACCGATGCACTTGGGATCGCAATTCAGGTCTACGGCCTTCCACGTGGGGATCACGGCCTTCTTGGCTGCCATTTTACCCTTTAGTGAGGGCAGGCGCGGTTCATTGATTTCCTTCACCACGGTCAGGACGCAGGGGAGGGGCGACTGAATTACTTCGTAACCGTTTTCCATGAGGCGCTCGGCGACGATGCTTTTCTCGTCGATGGATTCAATTTTGCGGACGTAGGTGATTTGGGGCAGATCCAGATGAACAGCGATGCCGGGACCCACTTGGGCTGTGTCACCGTCAGAGGCCTGCTTCCCGCAAAGAATGAGGTCAAAGTCCCCGATCTTGCGGATCGCCATCGCCAGTGTGTAACTTGTGGCCCACGTGTCGCTGCCGGCAAAGGCGCGGTCAGAGACTAGGATGCCGTTATCAGCGCCCATGGCGATCGCCTCGCGGATGGCCATGTCAGCCTGGGGTGGCCCCATCGAGAGTACGGTGACGGTTCCACCGGTCATGGTCTTGAGACGCAGCCCCTCTTCAATGGCGTACATGTCAAAGGGGTTGATAATGGAGACAACCCCATCACGCATCAATGTGTTGGTTTCCGGATTGATCTTAACATCCGTTGTTTCTGGAACCTGTTTGATACAAACGACGTATCGCATACCATTCTCCTTAAACTGCCGAGTCTCGCCACGCTGGCGCATCCCAGCTGCAGTAGTGATTAAAAACGGGTGCGCATTATAAGGATAAAGGATGTGGATGCAAGGGGAATCAAGGGGTTAAGTAAGCGGGTTAAGTAAGCGGGGGGAGCGGGCAGTCCAGAGCGTCGGCGATGGCTCGCAAAGCTTCGCCTTCTTCAAGGGTAATGGTGCCATCGGCGATTACGGCCGCAGCGCAGGCGGCCACCAGTTTCTGCTTCAGTGGCGGGGTGGTTCCGGCGAGGCGGTCCAGGGCCTTATCCAAGTGATCCAGAGAGGCCGATTCCTGGGGAAGAAGGCGAAGTTTCAGATCACCCAATTCCCTGCATCCGGCCTGAAAGGCCTGCTCGGCGGTAGTGGGCGTGCTGGTTCCGAACCAGGCCAGGGTCGACATGACTGTAGCGATCTCCGTCATTAACGGGTTAAGGGAGGTGATGGGGCGCTTTGACGGGGTGGCCAGCCCAAACTGGGTGTCCAAGTTTCGCAGAACCATGCGCAGAATCATATATTCAAAGAGTGAAACCTCTGAATCTGCGGCGACCAATTCCATGATGGTTTCCCGAAACGCGGGATACTGGGACGGGGACAAGTGCTTCAAACTGCCAACAGCGAGTTCCGCGATGGGTTGCCTTGATTTGGCCGGAATCGCCTTGAGATCGGCGGCCAGAGTGTCCATACCGAACTTGAGTTCAGGCGATAACCGGCCTGCCAGATAATCAAGTTGTCGCTGACGCAGGTCAGGTTTGGCATCAAGAAGAAGAGCGTAAATGACCAGCTGTGCCTGGAGGGGCGTGTGTGCGGCGGTTCGTAGGGACGCGGGAATCGCATCAAGCAGGGTCGAGGCGCGGATAAGGCTTAAGGGCGAGAGCGTACCGGTTTGAGCCACGATCTGGGCGGGTGAAACCCCCGGAATGGGCAGGGAAGGGGGCTGGACTGGGGTGGCCGTGAGATGAGACACCGTCGCATCCGTGTCGGTGTTGGCGGATTGGGTGATGTCTCCCGTGAAGTGGGGATCCAGCCGCCGGATACGTTCCTTCAGCGGAGGATGGGTGGCGAGCATTCCCAGAAAAGGCGATGCGATTCCATTGGCGAAAAAAAGATGGCTGGCCGCTTCTGCCGAGGGAGCCGCTAAACGGGAACCAGTGACCAGTCCGCCGATCTTTTTCAACGCGCCGGATAATCCGGTCGGGTTGCGGGTAAATTGAACCGAACTGGCGTCGGCCAGGAATTCACGCTGGCGGGAAACAGCGCTCTTGATAAGACGCGCGAAAAATACACCGATATAACCAATAATCATCATGGCTAGTCCGAGCAGAACCAGAACGGCAAGCGGGTTGCCTTTCTTATCCCGGCTCCCTCCTCCAACGCCAGAGCGGCCGAGGATGCGGAACATAAAGTAACCGACCAGCGCAATCAGTAGAATGCCGTGCAATATACCGATCAGCCGGATATTCAAACGCATGTCGCCATTCAGGATATGACTGAACTCATGGCCGATGACTCCCTGCAATTCCTCGCGGTTGAGCGACATAAGGGCGCCGCGGGTGATGGCAATCACGGCGTCTTTTGTTGTGAAGCCGGCGGCAAAGGCATTGATGCCTTCCTCCTGGTCCATGATGAAAACCCGTGGGATCGGAGTGCCGGAGGCGATGGCCATTTCCTCGACCACGTTAAGGAGGCGCCTCTCGTGAAAATCCGTGGTGTCCGGGGCGATGGGACGGCCGTCGAGCATGGTGGCCACGGCCTCACCACCGGAGGACAGGGAGGCGATTTTGTAAAGACTTCCGGCGGCGATAATCACGCTGGTAATGAGGGCTACCAGCCCGAGCATGGGGGGATCCCAGAGCGCGATCCAATTGACCGGCTGATCAGGCGCCATGGCGGTGTCGTAATGAAAAATCAGGGCGGTGACGAAATAAAGCGTCAGGATGATAAGGATCACGGCGAGCATGTAAAACGCAATGAGCCGGCTTGTTTGACGGCGGGCGGCTTCCTGATATTCGAAGAAGTTCATGAGGCGTACTATATCGATAGAATAAGTTTTGTCAAAATTCGGGTTGAACCTGATCGGGCGGTAGAGTATATACCTCCACTTCCCTGAGGCCGGAGTGGCGAAATGGCAGACGCAGTAGACTCAAAATCTACCGCCCGCAAGGGCATGACGGTTCAAGTCCGTCCCCCGGCACCACTTAAAAACCTCGTATTTCTTAAACCAGCTTGGGCGCAACCTCCAGCCTGTACCGGTTAACGACCGGCGATCCGAAGGCGTCGCCGCGCTACTACTCGATGCGCGGAAGCATCATAGTGCGACACTTGATGAGGCGACGCTCCTCAGGTGGCATCGTATCCTTTTCGAGGGATGGGCTCCGCGTGATCTGAGGATCGGTGCGTACCGCACGCACGAGGAACCCATGCGAGTCATCACGAACCGTCCTGAAACCGACGAAATCCGTTTTGAGGCGCCCCTCTCAGCCCGCGTGCCTTTTGAGATGGAACGGTTCATTCACTGGTTCAATATGACAGCACCCGGGGCCCCGCATGCCCTTGCGCATCCGCCCGTGCGCGCGGCGATCGCCCACCTCTACTTTGAAAGCATCCATCCGTTCGAGGACGGCAATGGGCGTATTGGCCGGGCGCTGACGGGAAAGGCGCTCGCTCAATATGTTGGCGCCCCCCCCGTTGTTGCCGATCTCGGCGACGCTCAACAGGTGCCGCAAGGCCTACTACGATGCACTCCGAACGGCCTCGTTGACCAATGACCTCACGGAATGGATCCACACCTTCACCTCGCTGCTGATCCAGTCGCAGAACGAACTCGAAAGTGACATGTTGTTTCTGGTTGAGAAGATCCGTTATTTTTGTGCGGTTTGCACCATTAATGAACCCGCGGCAGGCGAAGGTGCTCGACCACATGGCGCGCGAAGGGCGTAAGGGGTTTGCCGGGGGCATGAATGCAGCCAAATATCAGGCCATCGCCAAGACTTCGAAAGCGACTGCGACGCGCGATCTTGGCGAGTTGCATGCACTAGGTGCGCTGACTCGCACCGGCGCGGGGCCAGGCGTCCGTTATCACTTGCCCTTCTAGGCAAGACATTTCCCGGCCTTCGTAGCCTTGGCGGAGTAGGCTCTGAGTCTCCGTGCCTCAAGGGGGGGCACCGTGAACCTGATTACCTTAGTTTTTTCAAGCTCCGTTTCGCTAAAAGTCGCATTTCGCCCCACTTTTTTGCGAGCCATTCACTTCGTTTTTGCGTTTCCGGCCGACAGGCGGAATTTTTGAACGCGTCATAAAGCAACATAAGGTTTCGGGTCGGATGCGTATAGCACCACGACTCAATCAACTCTGCTTGTTCGCGGCGTTTGCTCTCGAAAAGAACCGGATTGTTCTGCAGTTGCTTGAGGAGCCTGACCAGATCATCAAAAGTCTTGAAATCCATTTCTTTGCTGATCAACTCCGGAAAGCCCCATAACTTAGAGCGGCCAGCCAACACCAGGCAACCGGCTGCTGCGCCTTCGATGACTGCACTCCCCATATTGGGAACGATATTCGGATGAAAGATCACATATTTCGAAGCCAAGGTCTCTCGCAGCAGTTGGCCTATCGAAACGCCTTTCTTGCCTTTGTCCCAGATAGGTGCAATCTCGGAAAGAATCTTCCATTCCTCGGGGGTAATTGCAGCGTAGCTATGGTGACTCAGGATTATATTTTCGCGCTTGGTGTTGGCATTCTCGGGATACATGTCGCGAATCGATCGGGACGACTGAATGAAGTATGGGAAATCGAGCGAAACCCGTTTCACGCTCCTCATCTTCTTCTGCAAGACTTTGGGCAGGCTTGTTTTCGCCAGTCGATGATTAAGAAATACATTATACCCATAATAGGGACTTCCCGGAAATCTCTGACTGACCATCGGGCCCCCTTCAAGGATATAGTAGCACCACATAACTTGCGGATATTTCTTCACAACTCGTTCCGGAATGGCGATATCGAGCGCGATCACGATATCGTATTGGCCCCAGTCTACGTCATCGGTTTTCTCAGCCTTCGCATCATCAGGCCAGACTTTCCAGTCGATATATCTCGTCCAATCACTCTTCCCTCGCTGACACTCCGGTTCCGGATTTTCCCAGACTATACGGAAATCGACATGGAAGGCTTCCCAGAGGCCAATGGGACCAGACCGAACATTTGAGGATTCGACAATAGTCCGAAGATCCGGTCCTGTTCGTGTATATAGATCGTACGTTGAGTGCTGTTTTACAAAGCAAAGCCGTATCATCTGCCCACCTATTCAAAGAGTGTGAACGGATAAGAATTTTCTTAATAGGCACCCTGCCACAAACTTGCTCAGGTCGATTCGAGGCAGGAAATTCCCTTTAAAAGGTTTGTCAAAAGGTGGTGCGGAAGGCAAGGATAATGCCGTGAATGGCGGAGGGCAGAAAATGACACGCGTTTCCCCCGGACTCATGACTTATGCCTGAAATAAAGTATTAGTTGACACTATTGCCTTGTAACTCATAATCACGATGAAGTAAGTGAATGAAGCTTCAACGATATCAAGTGTATTGGCCATAAGAAGAAAACGCTGAGCTGCTTCGGGGGTAGGTAGACGATACGGAGGCTACCATGACTGTAATAAAGAGAGCCGGAGCGAAGGCCGATAAAGCCCCGCTTAATGTCAAGGCTGACCGGCCTGACGTTGCCGTTCCGGCGCCGGTCGAAGAGTTCTCCGCGCCCAGGTTTCCCATTGTGGGCATCGGCGCATCAGCAGGGGGGTTGTCGGCCTTTGAGGCCTTTTTCTCCGGCATACCTGCCGATGTCGACCCCGGCATGGCCTTTGTCATCGTGCAGCACCTGGCCCCGGATCACAAAAGCATCCTCACCGAGTTGATTCAGCGCTATACCCGCATGAAGGTCTTCGAGGTCACGGACGGCATGGTTGTGCAGTCCAACTCCATCTACATCATCCCGCCGGGCCGGGACATGGCTTTCCTGGGCGGCGCGCTGCAGTTGCTCGACCCCGTCGAACCGCGCGGCCAGCGCCTGACGATTGACTTCTTTTTCCGCTCCCTCGCCCAGGATCGGCATGAGCACGCCATCGGCATCATCCTCTCGGGCACCGGCAGCGACGGCACCCAGGGCGTCCGCGCCATCAAGGCCGAGGGGGGCATGGTCATGGCTCAGAACCCCGCCTCCACCGAGTTCGACGGCATGCCGAGCAGCGCCATCGCCACCGGCCTGGTGGATTATGAGTTGCCGCCGGCCGAAATGGTCGAGCAACTCATGGCCTACGCCACGCACGCCTTTGGCAAACTGCCCAGAGTCACCACGCTCCCGGCGCCCAGGATCGAGAGTGCGATCAGGAAAATATACATCCTGCTCCGCGCCCAGACCGGCCACGACTTCTCCCAATACAAACCCAGCACCACCCACCGCCGCATCGAGCGCCGCATGGCCGTGCATCAGATCGAATGCGTGGACGCCTACGCCAAGTTCCTGCAACAGACCCCGGCCGAGGTCGAGGCGCTGTTTCAAGACCTGTTGATCGGCGTGACCAATTTCTTCCGCGACCCGGATGCCTTCCAGGTGCTGGAGGACCGGGTCATTCCCGAACTCTTCAGGAACAATTCCCCGGGCGAGGTGATTCGCGTATGGATCACGGGTTGTTCCACCGGTGAAGAGGCCTACTCGTTCGCCATCCTGCTGGCGGAGCGCATGGAAGCCCTCAAACAGAGTTATGCCGTGCAGGTGTTTGCCACCGACATTGACCCCCGGGCCATCGCCACTGCCCGGCTCGGGGTGTATCCGGCCAGTATTGCCGCCGACGTGTCGCCCGGGCGGCTGGCACGCTTCTTTACCGCCGAACCCGGCGGGGGTGCCTATCGCATCAACAAAGGCCTCCGCGACCTCCTGGTGTTTTCTGAACAGGACGTGATCAAGGATCCGCCCTTCTCCAAAATCGATCTGATCAGTTGCCGCAATCTCCTGATCTACATGGGCGCCGAGTTGCAGCAGAAATTGATCCCGCTCTTCCACTATGCCCTGAAGCCGGACGGCTGGCTGTTTCTCGGATCCTCCGAAAGCGTGGGCGAGTTTTCCGAACTGTTTGCCGTGCTCGACCGAAAAGCCAAGCTCTATCACCGCAAGGCGAACCTGCCCGGCCCGCAGCGCGCGGGGCTCGGCCGCTTCCTGCCCCCCATGTCGGCGACGGATGCCGCGTTCCGGAATGTCGGCGACAAGCTGGCGTCGGGTAGTCCCAAGGGCAAGTCCCTGCGCGAGACGACCGAGCAGGCACTGTTGTCGCAGGTCATCGCGGCAGGCGCGCTGATCAACGCGCAGGGCGACATCCTCTACCTGCACGGCCGCACCGGCATGTTCCTGGAGCCGGCTCAGGGCGAGGCGGGCATTAACAACATCCTCAAGATGGCCCGCGAAGGCTTGCGCCGCGAACTGACCACGACCCTGCTCAAAGCCGTTGGCACCAGGGATACGGCAGTCTGCCCGGGGCTGCGCGTGAAGACCAATGGCCACTTCACCACCGTTAACCTGACGATCCGCCCGGTGCCCGCCGGCCCGGGAGCGACGCCGGACACGCCGCTCTTCCTGGTTATTCTGGAAGACATGGGGGTGAAACCAGAGATCGGCCAGAAGGCGGCGGGCGACGACCTCGCGCCCGCTTCGACGGGGCTCGCCCACGACGCCCTTTCGCCGGATGCCGAGGCGCGCATAACCGCGCTCAAGGCGGAACTTCACGCCAAGGAGGAATACCTCCAGAGCACCACGGAAGAGTTGGAAAGCTCCACCGAAGAACTGAAATCCTCAAACGAGGAAATGCAGTCGGTCAACGAGGAGTTGCAGTCCACCAATGAGGAACTGGAGACCGCCAAGGAGGAGTTGCAGTCCATCAACGAGGAACTGGCCACGGTCAACGCCGAGTTGCAGATCAAGGTGGCGGACCTCTCGCGGGCGAACAACGACATGAACAACCTGCTGTCCGGCACGGGCATCGGCACGGTGTTCGTGGATCATGCCCTGCGCATCTTGCGGTTCACCCCCGCCGCCAGCACCCTCATCAACCTGATCCCCTCCGATATCGGCCGGCCCGTGGCGCACACCGTTTCCAACCTGGTGGGCTATAGCCGCCTCGTCGAGGACTTGAAGGTCGTGTTGAACACGCTGATTCCCAAGGAGATCGAAGTGCAGACCGCGGCGGGCCAGTGGTACGCGATGCGCATTCTGCCCTACCGCACGCTCGACAATGTGATCGAGGGCGCGGTGATTACGTTTGTGGAGATTACGGAAATACGGCGCATGCGGGAGAAGCTGGCGTTTCAAAAAGAGGAGATTGAAGAACGGGCCGCCGAGTTGGTCATTGCCAACAAGGAACTTGCCGGCGAAAACGCGGAGAAGCAACAACGGATACAGGAGGCGCTGAGCAAAGCCCATGACCTGCTCCGGCTGGCGGTGGTGGTGCGCGATGCGCACGATGCCATCACCGTGCAGGATTTGGAGGGTCGCACCATCGCCTGGAATCCGGGCGCGGTGAGGATGTATGGCTGGAGCGAAGCCGAGGCTCTGGCGCTGAACGTGAGAGACCGGACGCCGGAGGCGTTGCGGGTGGAAGCGTTGGAGCGGGTCAAGCAGCTTAGCCAGGCGAAAGTGCTGGAGCCGTATCTGACCCAACGCGTCACGAAGTCGGGCACGGTTGTGGAGGTCTCGATGATTTCCACTGCACTGGTGGATGCCACCGGGAAGATGTATGCCATTGCCACCACGGAGCGGGGGTGTGTGTCCGACACGCCGGCCTCAGGAGAACGCCCATGAAAAATGACGCTGCCGACCGCCCCGTCACCGGCCCCTCCATCAATCCAGGGAAGGGCCTGCGCCAACGCGCCGAAGCGGCCTTCCGGGAAAGAGCCATCGCGCTGCCGGAGAGCCTGACTCCCGACGCCGCGCGTAAGTTGGTATACGAACTGCAGGTGCACCATATCCAGCTGGAGATGCAGAACGAGGAACTGCGCGGGGCGCAGGCGGAGCTGGATGCCGTCCGTGCGCGCTATTTCGACCTCTATAACCTGGCGCCGGTGGGCTATATCACCCTCAGCGGGAACGGACTGATCGTGGAGGCCAACCTGATGGTCGCCGGTCTGCTGGGCGTGGCCCGCAGCGTACTGGTCAATCAACCGCTGTTCCGGTTCATCTTCCGCGAGGATCAGGATCTCTATTACCTGAACCAGCGCAGGCTCAAGGAATCCTGTTTCACAAGTTCGGGGCAAGCCGGGGCGGCGCAGTCGTACGAACTCCGGATGGTGAAACTCGATGGCACACAGTTCTGGGCGCAGTTAGAGGTTTCCGCCATTCCCCTCCCGGTCCCGCCCGGCAGCCCGGATCAGGACGGCTCCCTCTTGTGCCGCATCGTGCTGAACGACATCACCGCGCGTAAACTTCAGGAAGAGGCGCTGCGAGAGAGGGAGCACTCGCTCCAGGAAGTGCAAAGGATCGCAAATCTGGGCAGCTATGTTCTGGATATCCCTTCCGGGATATGGACCAGTTCAGACGTCATGGATCAGGTCTTCGGGATTGACAAGACCTACGGGCGTACCGTGGAAGGATGGGCGGCCCTGATCCATCCCTCGGACCGCGCCATGATGGTTGAGTATTTTGCCAAGGAAGTTTTGGGGCAGGGGAAGATCTTTGATCGGGTCTACCGCATCGTCCGCCACGCCGATCAGGTCATGCGCTGGGTAAACGGGCTGGGCAAACTCAGCCTGGATAACCAGGGGCGGCCGATAAAGATGATTGGTACGATCCAGGATATCACCGAGCGCAAACAGGCGGCGGACGTCCTGTCCCAGCAAATGGATGAACTGAAACGCTGGCAGGCCGTGATGCTGGGTCGTGAGGACCGCATTAACGACTTGAAACGCGAGGTCAATGCGCTGGCGGTTCGCCTGGGCCAGCCGCCGCCGTACGGCACCCCTGAGGGGATCGGCTAGAGAGGCAGCTATGTCGCTGAAGAAACTGTTCCAGATCCTGCCGGGAGTCCAGATCGTTCTGGGCGTTGGCCTGGTGCTTCTGGCGGGCTTGATGTTCGAGACTCAGATCCCTGCTCTGGGTCTGCTCGTCCTTGTCATGCTGGGCGTGCAAGGCCTCACTTTTTCGATTAGCCAGCGCATGATTGCGCATCATCTGCGCCAAGAGGAAATGCTGCGTGAAAACGATGAGCTGCACTCGGCCATCCTCCAGACGGCCCCGGACGGGATCTGGGTGGTGGACGGGCAGGGGCGCCTGCTGGAAGTCAATGAGCGTTATTGCGAGATGAGCGGCTACAGTGCGCAGGAACTTCTGACCTTGCGCATTTCGGATCTGGAGAGCATTGAAACGGATGCTGAAATAGCCGCACGCCTTCAGAATCTCACTGCGAAGGGTGAAGACCACTTCGAGTCCCGGCACCGTCGCAAGGATGGCACCACGTTCGATGTGGAAGTCAGCCTGCGTTACCGGTCCACTGGCGTGGGGCAGTGCGTCGCCTTCTTTCATGACATCTCCCGGCGGAAACAATCAGATGAGCGTCTTAAGGCGCTTCTGGAGGAAAGCAACCATACCCGGGTGGTCGTGCTGGGCGTCCTTGAGGACGAACTCCGGACCAAGACCGAGCTTAAACGGCTGGCAACGGCGATCGAACAGGCGTCCGAGGGTATCGTGATCACCGATTCTAGGGGGAGGATTCAGTACGTCAATCCGTCCTTCGAAACCATGACGGGCTTCTCCCGGGAGGAGGCCCTCGGCCAGACCCCGGGCATCCTGAAGAGCGGCGAGCAGGACAGGGCGTTCTACCGCCTCCTGTGGGAAACCATTTCAAAGGGGAAGATATGGAATGGCCGCTTTATCAACCGGAAGAAGAGCGGAGCGTTGTACACCGAAGAGGCGACCATCTCGCCTGTCCACGATGCCACGGGCAAGATCGTCAACTATGTCGCTGTCAAGCGGGATATGACGGGGGTCATTGACCTGCAGGCACAACTGGCCCAAGCCCAGAAGATGGACGCAGTGGGACGTCTGGCGGGCGGCGTGGCGCACGATTTCAACAACCTGCTCATGGGCATCATGGGGTACGCCGAACTTTGCCGTGACACCGTGCCCGGGGATCACCCTGCCCGCTGCTATCTGGATGAGATCATCAGCATGTCACAGCGTTCGGGCAACTTGACCCGGCAATTACTGGCCTTTGCCCGCA
>JBAXPK010000021.1:0-43174 GCA_037132275.1 bacterium | reverse complement strand
CGCGACATTCAGAATCACAATCTGACGCTCTAACCAACTGAGCTACATTCGCCATCGAAATTGCAGGGACGAATCATCCACACACAGGGGCGCTGAATCAAGCAAAAACACATGAGAATATTGGCGCTGGAACTTTCGACTGAAACCGGCTCGCTGGCTTTGCTGGACGGGGACACGGTGATTTGGGAAAAAACATGGATTGGCGAGGGTCGCCAGAGGCGTCCCATTTTCCCTGATCTCAATGCGTTGGTGTCGACGGAGGCTTGGGATTGGAGTCGGATCGATCGCTTTGCCGTGGGCGTGGGGCCGGGGGCATTCTCGGGGCTTCGCATGGCGGTTTCAGGTGTCATGGGCATGGCCCTTCCCGACAACAAACCTGTAATGGCCGTTTCCAGCGCCTGCGCGTTGGCTGGTTCCATCTTAAAGGAAACCGGCGCTAACCAGGTTGTTGTTCTGGGCGATGCCCGACGCAATGAACTTTGGGCGGGATGCTTCAAGATAAGCGACCGGTTGGTGTCCCGTGATGGCGATTGGATCGTGTCTGCTGTGGAACACCTGCCGGACTCGCTAAAAAAAACTGGCACGGTTTGGGTGAGTCCTGATTGGGCGCGGATTCAGGGGGTGTTGACCTCCGCCTGTCCCGCCGGGGTTTCCCTCATTCAGGAACCTCGGATTCCCGGGGCGGCTATGGTGGCTCGGTTGGTGGCGGGGCGGGTAGATTCGGGTATGGAGGGAGAATCCCTGACCCCGATTTATGTTCATCCCGCGGTTTCAGTGGCTCCACGATTTTAAAGAAAGGCTAGTGATGACAATCAAAGTAAATGGACAGGTTGTTCCCGAAAAGGCCATTTTGGCCGAGTTGAAACGGCTGATGGATTTTTACAGTCAACACATGCCGCGGGAGGAACTCGGGCGGCATGCGGAGGAGTTGCTTGGCCGTGCGCGTGAACACGCCATCGGCACGCAGTTACTTATCGAGGAGGTCAAACGGCGGAACATTGAGATTTCACAGGATGCGGTGGAGACCTCCATCGCCGAAATGGCCAAGAAGGTTGGAGGCCCCGACAAACTCTTAGAATTACTGGCTCAACAGGGGATGACCCTGACGCAATTCCAGGGCAGCATCCGTGTGGGCAAGCAGCTTGATACCCTTGTGGCACGCGTGACATCCGGCGCGCCGGACTGCGAGGAGTCGGAGTTAAGGAAGTATTATGAGGAACATTCTGACCGCTATGTTGCTCCCGACCAGGCACAGGTTCGGCATATTCTCATTCATCCGGAGTCCTCCAGCGACGCAGATCGTGCCACCACACGTTCAAGGTTGATGACCCTGAAGCAGAAAATCCTTGAAGGTGATGATTTTGCTGAGGTGGCCGCCGCCTTCTCGGAATGTCCCAGCGGAAAGCAGGCGGGAGGGAGTCTGGGTTGGATTGCCCGTGGCGCCACCGTGCCTGAATTCGACCAGGCGATCTTTGATGACATGGAGATAGGAGAAATCAGCGATGGGATCGAAACCTCGCTGGGATTTCATCTGATTGAATTGCAGGATAAAGAAATGGGGGATCCCATGCCCTATGACGAGGTCAAGGACAGCATCCGCGACTTGCTCCAGCATGAGCGTAAGGGAAAAGCGCTGTCGCAGTTTGTTGACACTTTGCGCAAAAAGGCCGTGATTGAAATAACGGAACCCATTCCGCCCGACCAGACAACGTGATCACGCAGGCAGGCGAAATGTCCCGGTAGCCATCATTTCAAAGCATATCAAAGCATAGCCTTCACTT
Source organism: bacterium (assembly GCA_037132275.1). Lineage (GTDB taxonomy): Bacteria > Verrucomicrobiota > Kiritimatiellia > CAIKKV01 > CAITUY01 > JAABPW01. Next base: position 41,393 of record JBAXPK010000021.1, on the reverse strand, counting down.
TGCGGCGGGTTTGTCTCCAGCCTGTCCCGTCGCGGCGCTTGTTTCGACAGCCTCGATATCGAGAATCAGTTCCACTTCGTTACCAAGGAGCGTCATGCCGTTTGTCAGGGCTCCATTGAAGGCCACGCCGAAGTCAAACCGGTTAAGAGTGGTGGTCGCGTGGAACCCGGCGCGATCTCTGCTCTGCGGGGCGACCCCGCTCCCTAGGAACTGTCCCTGGAAGGTCACGTCCTTCGTGATTCCACGGATCGTCAGTTTACCTGTTACGGAGCCGGAGTCCTTTTTGTTGCCCAAGGTTGTCTTGGTGCTTTCGAACGTTGCCGTAGGATGATGGTCCGTGTCAAAGAAGTCCGGCGAACGCAGGTGTTTCTCTCTGGCTCCATTTGCCGTGTCAATGCTGGTTACGTCAACCGAAGCGGATACTTTCATGGACGCCGGGTTGGCCGGGTCACCGGAAATAGTGCCGTCGAATTTGTTGAAGCGTCCCACAACCGTCGAATAGAGGTGCCGGATGCGGAACTGGACGCTGGAGTGGACCGGATCGATTTGAAAAACCCTGTCTTCGGCCAATCCGGTGATGCCCATCATTGTCCCCGAAAGCAGAACTGCAATAACGAACTTTTTCATGGTTGTTGTCTCCTTTTGGGGTTTATTGTAATTAGGGTGGTTGTCATGTCAATACCCGTGATGAAATACTTACCCAAAGGCCTCGTCATCCTCCATGAGGATCGTGACCTGATTGTTGTGAACAAAGCGCCGGGGTTGTTGACAATTGCCACGGCGGCCGACAAGGTGCGGACCGCCTATCATGTACTGACCGACTATGTCCGCAGGGGCGCTGCAAAGTCCCGAGAGCGCGTCTTTATAGTTCACCGTCTGGATCGCGATACATCCGGTGTTCTGGTTTTTGCCAGGACGGAAGAGGCCAAGCGGCGGTTGCAGGCTCACTGGGAGTCGACCGAAAAGCACTACCTCGCGGTCGTCCACGGAAGGCTGGTGAAAAAAGAAGGCACTATTACCTCCTATCTGACCGAAAATGCGGCGTTCCGCGTCTATTCAACACCCGATCCCTCGAAAGGCCTGCTCTCCCACACGGCTTACCGGGTGATCCGGGAAACGCAGGCGTTCAGCGTGCTCGACATCGTTCTGCTGACGGGACGAAAGAACCAGATTCGAGTCCACTTGTCCGAACAGGGGAACCCTGTCATCGGCGACACGAAATACGGGCGGCGTCATGATTCCCATAAATTCCTCGCGCTGCACGCTCGCTCTATTGCCCTCACTCATCCCGTCACCAGGCACCGTATGACGTTCGAGGCCGACGTCCCCGCGCATTTCGGCCGATGGTGGCGCGGGTATGACGGGGGAGAGATTAGGACGGGGGGATAGATTAGGCTTGAAGCGGGAAAACATCGCCGTTAGCCTCATGTCATGTCTGTTTTGGCTTCCATAGGCAAGGGCGCAATTGACCTCTATAATCGGTTATGCCGGTTGGCATCCCTCAGCGCGGCGGTTGTCAACCTGGCTGTGCGTCCCTCCTCTTGGACTAGACCCACTAGGATGGTGTTCTCGCGGCAAATTATTTTCACGGGATATGATGCAATAGGTTTTGTGGCGATTTTTGCCGTGCTGACGGGGATTTCCGTCGTCGTTCAGGCTCAGGTTTGGATGGGGCGCCTGGGACAATCGGAACTGCTTGGTCCGCTTCTGGTTACCGTCATTGTCCGCGAGGTGGGCCCGCTTCTGGTGAATTTTATCGTTATTGGCCGCAGTGCGACGGCTATGGCCGCGGAAATGGCCGGCATGAAGGTGCGGCATGAGGTGGATGTTTTGGACGCCCAAGGTCTTGATCCGCTGGCTTTTCTGGTGATGCCGCGCGCCATTTCCATGGCGCTTTGCATCTTCGGGCTCGCCGTGTTGTTCATCCTCTTCTCGTTTGTCAGCGGCTATATCTCCGGGGCATTTCTTCAGACCGGTCCCACCGATCCTGCTCTTTTCGCAAGAAGTGTGGTGAGCGGGATGTCCCCAGACGATTTTTACACCGTACTGGCTAAGACCTTGATCCCAGGCCTGGTCACCGGTGTGATTGCGACTAATGAAGGGCTTTCGGTGGAGGGCGTTGCCACGGACATTCCACAGGCCGTGACGCGTACGGTGACCCGGTCGAACCTCGCGGTTTTGATCATTTCCGTTATTATCTCAATTCTGACCTATCTGTGAGTCAAGACATGCAGGAGCTAACAGCCATAGTGGAGTTCAAGGACGCGACGATCAAGGCCGTCTCGCCGCAAATTAGCGGGTTGAGCGGAGCGTCTTTTTCGCTGGCCCGCCGTGACATTGCTTTGGTGGCCGTGGAAGAAGGCCGCGAACACATTCCCCTGGCGCCGTTGGCGCAGGGATTGCTGACTCCGGATTCCGGGAAAGTCTATTTTTGCGGGGAATGTTGGGAGGACGCCGGGCCTCGGCAACAATCCTTAATGCGAGGGCGGATCCGCCGGGTGTTTGAACATTATGGATGGGTCTCCAATCTTGACATGATGGAAAACCTGTGTCTGGCCGAATGCCACAACACAGACCGGTCGATGGAGGATATCCACAAGGAAGTACGGAACCTGGCGCGCCGTTTCGGAGTGGATGAGATTCCCGATGCCAGGCCGACACGGGTGCATCAAATGATTCTGCGCAAACTGGAATGGGTTCGGGCCTTTATGGGAACCCCGGACCTGATTATTCTGGAGCGCCCGTTATTGGGGGCACCCAAAGCCGATGCGTCGAGGCTTATTGCCGCCGTTTGTGAGGCCGCCCAAAGCGGTGTGACGGTCCTCTGGATATCGGACGATACGCGGATTTTTGGGTGTCGCGAGTTGGCGGGGAGCCGCCGGTTTCGTATGGATGGGGATAAACTGTTGGCTGCGAAATGCAGCAGGGAGAATGAATTATGAGTCAATCCTACAGGTTCCGCTATGCGAGCGAAATCGCCGGCGGGTTTGTTTTACTGGGGGTGGTGTTATTGATCGTAGGGATCTATACCGCCGGGCATGCCCAGGGCTGGTTCCAGAAGAAACTTCTTTTGAAAGCCAAATTTGATGCGGATAAGGGAACCTACGGTTTGCAGGAGGGCGCCGAAGTCAGGATCCTGAGTACGTTGGCGGGCCGGGTTGGGGAAATCCTGCCATCCGAGGATGGCGGTATGGAGACCACGCTGATTTTGCAGGGAAAGTTTAGCAAGTTTGTGCGCGCCGACTCGGTGGCCAAGGTGGGGAAGAAGTTCTCGGTGGCGGGGGATTCGTTTGTGGATATTACGCTTGGCACAGCGGCTCAGCCCCTGATGAAGTCTGGCGACTACATTAAATGTGTGCAGGATGTGGAGTTGATCGAGGCGGCTAAAAAAATGGTGGATGATTTTCGAAAAGCGGCCGTCCCGATGCTGGATGCATTCAGTATGATTTTGTCCAACGTCAGTTCCGTGACCCGGCAGCTTGAGCAAAAGGAAGGAACGGCCGGCAAATTGATTGGGGATCCGGAGTGGGCGAAGCAGATTGATGGTATTGTCAGAGACATCCGCCTGACGGCCGCGCAACTCCCGCTGATGGCGGCCAAAATTGACGGGGTTGTGACCAATGTCCAAGCGATGGCCCTGTCTCTTAAGGATACGGCAAACGGGTTCCCGAAAATTTCCGAAAATGCAGCCGGGGTTATACAGGATGTCCATGGACTTACCGGTGGGTTGACCGGGCAGGTCGCGAATGTTCAGGCGGTTCTGCTTCAGGCCGAATCCATGATGCGTGAAACGCAGATCCTGATGGAAGGGCTTCAGAAACACTGGCTTGTTCGTAAATATATTCAAGAGACTGAGGCCACGCCCATGCAGGCGCCTATTCCCGTGGCCGGCAGAGAAGGGAGGGCGCCGTGAACTCTGCAATCTTTTATCCGAGTTTGATCGCCATCCTTTTGGCGCTGTTCTTGTCGGGATGCTCTACACCGCGTGGACCGGGGTTGGATCCGGAGATCAAAGCCTTTGCCGAGGCCGCGCAATCGTCCTATCAACGTGGTGAGATTGAACGGGCGGATGCGCAATATATCAAGGCCCTGCAGCGTGCGCGGCTAACGGATAACCGTGGCGAAATCGCGATCAACGCTTATAACCTGGCGTTGTGCCGGATGATTGAGGGCAACCTTAGTGACGCCCGCCATCTGTTGTTGCTAGCCCGTGCATTGAGCGGTGAGAGTGGAGTGGCCGTTTCCCGGATCATGCTGGCGCAGTCCGAGGCCGCCCGCTTAGCCGGGGATGGCGCGGCAAGCGAGGACTTGGCCCGACAGGCGTTCGCCGCCGGGGCTGATCGGGAAGGCCGCGTTCAATCCTGGTTATTGCAGGGCGAAGCCGGATTCCAGGCGGGGCGACTCCAGAACGCCTTGAATTGCTATCGATCAGCGGTTGCGAATCTTACCCGTAAAACCCCTGCCGCACTGCAGGCCCGACTAACTGAGCTGGCGGTTGGCCTGGTTCAGGCCCGGCTAATGCCGGGGGAGGTCGCCACACTGCAGATGACCCGAGCCGGATGGTTGAAGCAAGCCGGGCAATTTAATGATATGGTCCAGGCGTTCGTGACGGCTGCGACCGCGTTCGAACAGGCGTCGAGGTGGGCGGAGGCCTTTGACTGCCGTATTCGAGCGGCCCAGAGTCTGCTGGCGGCTGGAGAAAAAAATCCGGCGCTGGTCGAGGTCCGGAAAGCCCTTGAATTGGCCGATCGGACCGGAAACATAACCCATAAAGCGCTTGCAGCGGGTGTGATGAACGACCTGATAAAATGACAAGTGGGGAGGGAATCCATGAACACAACTGAAACGAAAACGACGAGTTGCTTTGAACAACGCCTGAAACGCCTTGAGCGTGAGGTTCGGGTTTTCCGCTGGGCCACAGCACTTCTGGCGGTGGCGGCTATCTCCATCATTGTCATGGGAGTTGAGTCAATTGATGACGACAAGGCCATCGGGCGATTTCGCCAGATTGATACCGGGCATCTGGTGATCCGGGATGCCGATGGCCAGATGCGGGGCTGGCTTGGCATTGCAGAGGGTGGTCCACGCCTGATTTTCTTCGATCAGGCCGGTCAGCAACGGATGGGGATTGGAATGACACGGCAAGGCGAGCCGGCGTTGGCGATCTTTGATCCCGGACAAAATGAGCGGGTTGTTCTAGGGTTGATGGAGGGCTGGCCGGGGTTGGTCATGCGTGATCCACAGGGGAAAAAACGAAACGCTCTTTTCGCCCGCGAGGATTGGAGCAGTCTGGTCTTTTATGACCGGCGCGAAACCAAGCGCACCGGCATCGGCATTTATGGCGACGCCTCAGCGGTTAATTTGAGTGATGATCGCGGGAAAGACCGTGTCGGCATAACGACGGACCGGAAAGGATCCAGTTTGAGCTTTTTCGATATTGGCGGACGACAACGGGCCGCACTCGGCATGGTGCGGGAAGACGAGCCGGCGCTTGCCTACTTCACCCACGAAGGTGATCTTCAGGCGGCGCTCTCGGTGATCAATAGGGCGCCGACGCTGAACCTGTATGGAACCAACAAGCTTGAAGTGGCCATGACCGTGATGGCGACCAATGTGCCGAGAGTGGAGCTTTTTGGCTTCGAGCGCAAATTAATCTGGAGCGCGCCGTGAGGCGGGAGATGGGAGTTTTTCAATGAACGTTGAGGTGTCGTTAAAAGGGCGAAGCCTGTTGCGTCTTGACGATTTGTCTGACGATGAAATGTTTTATCTCATTGATCTTGCGGAAGATTTTAAACGCAAGAAAAAGATGGGCATCCGCGGTGATGCCCTGCGCCGGATGAATATTGCGCTGATCTTCGAGAAACTCTCCACACGCACCCGTTGTGCCTTTACCGTGGCCGCCCGCGATGAGGGTGGCCAATCGGAATATCTTGGAACCCATGACATCCATTTCGGGAAAAAGGAATCCATTGCCGACACGGCGCGGGTTCTTGGGCGCATGTTCGACGGCATAGCCTTCAGGGGATACAAGCAGCTTACGGTGAATCAATTGGCGCAGTATTCCGGCATTCCGGTGTGGAATGGCCTGACCGACGAGTGGCACCCGACGCAGATTCTGGCCGATCTGCTGACCATTAGGGAATATTTCGGTCGGCTCAAGGGGCTGAAGGTGGTTTACATTGGCGACGGGCGTAACAATGTGGCGAATACCCTGATGATCGGCTGCGCTAAGGCCGGCATGCATTTTGTGGATTGCGCCCCGCCCGAGTTGGCCCCGCCGGCTGATTTATGCCGCGAGGTTGCCCTTATGGCCTCCGCACGCGGGGGAAGTGTGTCGGTTTCGACGAATCCCGTCGAAGCCGTAAAGGGCGCGAATGTTGTTTACTCCGATGTCTGGGTATCCATGGGCGAGGAAAACATGTTTGCTGAGCGTTTGAAACTGCTTCGGCCCTATCAGATCGACATGGATCTGATGCGCCAGACGGGAAATCTGGATGCCGGGCAGGTTATTTTCCTCCATTGTCTCCCCGCCTTTCACGATTTCGAGACGGATGTGACTCGGGATATCGGGCCGATGGAGGTGACGAATGATGTCTTTGAGGCTTCGTTCTCGAAGGTTTTCGATGAGGCCGAGAACAGAGTTCATACGATCAAGGCTGTCATGGTGGCATCGTTAGCGTGATGAGGTGTGCATGTCTGAAAGAGTAAAATTGAGCGATATCAGTTGGTCGGCTTTTCACGCCATGGATGTGGATGCGAAAGGACGCTACTTGGCCGGCGAGGGAAGTGAATACCATGTTCTCATGGCGCAACAGTTTAGCCGGAAACGCCTGGAAGAACTGGGCGCCCTCGCCACCGCAATCCGGAGAATCTCCAAGAACGAACCGGGGATGACGTTTCTGCGCAGCCAGTTGCAGAACCAGCGGGCAATGCTGTATTTCAGCCAACCGAGCAGCCGGACATTCCTGTCTTTTTGCGCCGCCTGCAATATTCTCGGAATGACGATCGGCGAGGTTCGCGATACGGCCACCTCCAGTGAATTCAAGGGGGAAACCCAGGAAGACTCAGTGAGGACGTTCAGTTCCTACTTTGACCTGATCATCATGCGCTCCCAGACAGGCGGTCTGGCTGAGCGGATGGCATGGCTGTTGTCCAATACCGACCGCCCGGTGCCGATCATTAATGCGGGATCCGGCAAAGATCAGCATCCCACTCAGGCGCTGCTGGATATTTATACCCTGCAGCGCAGCTTTGAAAAGCGGGGAAGCATTGACGGCAAGACGGTGGTGTTTGTGGGCGATCTGGCCCGCGGCAGAACCGTGCGATCCCTCGCCTGGCTTCTGACCAATTACCAGGGTGTGAAACTGCTGTTTGTCGCCCCGAAAGAACTCCAGATCGGAGACGATATCCTTGGCCAATTGTCCAGGGCTGGCGTGAGTTATGATCTGATCGATGATTTCAAGAAGGCCATTCCCCGGGGCGATGCCATCTATATGACCCGCATTCAGGATGAGTGGGATGCGCCCGGGGAACACCGGGTTATTGATATCAGTCGCTATTCTTTCACTCGTGATCACCTAAAGCTGTTGAAGCCAGATGCCGTCATTATGCACCCGTTCCCCCGACGGCAGGAAATCGCCGTGGATGTGGATGAGGATCCCAGGGCTGTGTATTGGCGCCAGATGCGCAACGGAATGTGGATCCGGTGCGCATTGATTGCCGCCATCTTTGGTAAGGAAACCGCGATAAACGCTTTTTACACTAAGCAGGGATCGTAACCTGACCGAGTTCATGATGAGAGAACTCTCTAAAATACTGGGCGGCGTTTGGGCTGGTCTTGGGTTGGTGACAGGCGTGACCGCCACCCCGGCCTATGACTACGGTTGCCTGGCATCCGCTGGACGGAATCTTCACCATCAGGACACTGCACGGGGATTGGGCCCGATATTTGAGAGATCCAGTCGCGGGGGAACAGATACGCTTACTGCGGTGCGTCCTTTCTTTGTCTCTGAGTGGGATCCCACCGAGGGAAAAAAGATCCTGGATGTGCTCTGGCCAGTGGGTCATATCCGGCACTGGAACAATGAGACCGATTGGCGTTTCCTGACGGCGTTTTACCATGACCCTGATGCAGCGGATCCTGCGTCAGCCTATCGCTTCTGGATTCTTCCGTTAGTCGCCATGGGGCGAGACAAGACGGGAGAGGACTACGGTGCCGTGTTTCCGCTGGGGGGCCGCATTGACGATTGGTTTGGACGAGACCGGGTGGAGTTTGTCCTATTCCCGCTCTATTGGCACAGCGAGTTAAAGGATATCAGGACGGATCATTATTTATGGCCGCTGATTTCCCGTACGACAGGCGATGACCTTTCTCGGTTTCGGGTATTTCCCTTTTACGGGCGCTCGGAAAAGAAGGGGGAAGGAGAAAGTCGCTTCATTCTCTGGCCTTTTTGGACAACGGTTCGTTATGACCATCCCGGCGCCCGCGGAAGCGGTTTTATGCTGTTTCCGGTATATGGCCATTCCAAGACGGAGCGCTCGGAATCGTGGATGTTTCTTCCACCTTTTTTTCGCCACACGGCGGGAAAGACCGGAACGGAGAATATTGTCCTGTGGCCGTTTATCCAGACCGAAAAATCGCCGGGTCATGAAAAGTTTTATGTTTGGCCACTGTATGGACGCCGTACCACGGAACGCGAGAACCGTCGGTTTTGGCTATGGCCGCTTATCTGGAATCGGACAGAAAGCCTGCCTGCCGTTGAAAACAATCGCTTCACGGTCTTTCCCGTATTCCATTCCGAGAGCAGCCGCCTTAAAAAGGATGAAGACAAGGTTATTGACCGGTATGTGAGTGTTTGGCCCCTGTGTTCCTATGAGAGAATCCGTGACGGCGCCAGGCGCGTGCGAGTTCCTGACTTGTGGCCCTTCCGGAATACGGCGCCCATTGAGCGAAACCTGACGCCTTGGTGGACGCTTTATAAGTATGAGCGGACTCCGGTTGGTCGCGAAAACGATTTCTTGAGGGGGCTGGTTCATTGGGGCGCCATGACCAATGGCGCCGCCTATGGTTCATTTTTTCCTTTAGCGTCCTGGGGCCGGGACGATGCCGACGGAAAACACAAGAGCTGGGATTTTCTAAAAGGGATGCTAGGATACCGCCATGATGAGTCGGGGAAAGTTTGGCAGATGTTGTACTTCATTCACTGGAGGGTCGGGCCATAATCACGCGTGAACCAAGATTTTTCCCGCCCGCCAAGGATTGGCGCGGCCAGATGGGCCGTGAAGTGCTGGGGGCTTGTCGTAATGCCGGGCGGGCGATGTTGCTGCTCTCGGAAGCCATCGTGTGCATGAGTTTTGTTTTCACGCGACGTTCACGCCGGGAGACCATTCATCAGATGTTTGTCGGGGGGATCAAGAGTCTCTCCGTGATCACCGTGGTGGCCTCTTTCACGGGCATGATCCTGGCTCTTCAAACCGGTATTGAAATGAGACGGTTTGGGCAGGAAGTCTATATCGGCGCCGCCGTCATGGTGTCCATGCTCAGGGAAATGGGGCCTTTCATGACCGGCCTGATCCTGGCGGCTAGCGTGGGGTCGGCCATCGCCGCCCAGATGGGGACGATGGTGGTGTCCGAGGAGATCGCGGCGCTGGAACTGATGTCCATCAATCCGGTCCGCTATCTGGTGATGCCGCGGCTGGTGGCGATGATGATTATGACGCCGTTGCTCTCGTTCTACAGTTGCATCATGGGGGTAGTGGGCGGGGGCGTGGTGGGGATGACCCAGCTGAATGTGCCCTGGGCGGCCTACATTGACAACGCAATCCGGTTCGCCGAAAACAAGGATCTTTTTGTCGGTATGCTGAAGGCGTTTCTATTCGGCATCATCATTGTTATTACGGCATGCCATCAGGGGTTCGCCACAACCCAAGGGGCGGTCGGGGTGGGGAATGCCACACGGCGCACCGTGATTCTTTCCTTCCTGTCCATTCTTGTTGTGGGATACATGATTACAAGGTTGTTTTACGTATGATCCAGCTTGAAAATGTCACAAAGATACTGGGAACACGTCATGTGCTTGACGGCGTGAACCTGAAGGTCCTCAAGGGGGAGACCCTCGCGATCGTGGGTCCGTCCGGCACCGGCAAGAGCGTGACATTGAAGCACATGGTGCGCCTGATGACCCCCGACGAAGGCCGGGTTGTGGTGGACGGCAGGGTTGTCAGTGAGGCGAGCGGAAAAGAACTGGAGTCGATCCGGGATAAATTCGGTGTGTTATTTCAAGGCGGTGCCCTGCTGGAATGGTTGAATGTGGCCGAGAATGTGGCGCTTCCCCTGCGCGAAAAAACACGGCTGTCGGATGAGGAGATCATGGCCAAAGTCATGGAGAAACTCGAGATGGTTGGGTTGGAGAAGGATAGCGAAAAATTTCCAGCCGAGATATCCGGCGGTATGCGCAAGCGTGTGGGATTGGCACGGGCCATTGTTACCAAACCGGACATCATTCTATACGATGAACCCACATCGGGATTGGATCCGGTGTCCTCCCGCATGATTGACCGGTTGATTGACGATTTAAGGAAGGAACTCGGTGTGACCAGCGTGGTGGTGACGCATGATCTTCACAGTGCGCTATCCATTGCGACACGGATTGCCATGTTGACACAGGGCAAGATCATTGAGCTGGCGACGCCGGCTGATTTTGTGAAGTCTCAGCACGAGGAAGTGCAGCAATTTTTAGAAGCGCAGTTTATCACCGTTCGCGGTGAGTGGGAGAAGAGGGGACTATGAAACAGAGCAGCGTTGATCGTGAAATGTCAATCGAACTGATTGTCGGAACCTTTATGTTTATGGTTCTCCTTGCCCTTGCCTATTTCACCATAGTACTGGGCCGGGCCAGTTTTTTCGAAAAGAAGTACCCGCTGGAAGTGGAGTTTGTGGATGTGATGGGGCTGCGCAAGGATGACACCATTGTGCAGCACGGCATGACGGTGGGGAAGGTTAAGTCCCTGCGGCTGCTAGAGGGGAAAGTCCGTGTGCTGGCGCTGCTGGACAACCCGATCAAATTGAAAACCGACTACAAGATCACGGTGATTACCACTTCGATTTTGGGCGGGCGTTACGTGGAAGTCAAGGAAGGCTCGGCCAACGCCCCGTTTCTGCCGGGGGATGTGATGCCACAGGGAGAAAAACCGTTCGACTTGATGGCGGAAGCGGCGGCGGCTGTTCACGAAATCCGATTTTCAATGAATGAGGGCGGCATCCTGACCAACCTCCAACTGTCTATCGCCTCCATCAAGGATGTGGCCGCCAAAATCAACAAGGGCGAAGGCACCATCGGGAAACTGGTGAATGATGAAGGCATTTACAATGAGTTTCAGGGCGCGGCCAAGGATATCCGCTCGGTGACGGCCAAGGTGCAGGAAATCGCCGACAAGATCAACAAGGGCGAGGGAACGCTTGGCAAGCTGATTTCGGATGACTCGGTCTATACGAATATCCAGGTCGTGGTGGCAAACCTCAAGGATATCAGCGATCGGTTAAATAAGGGTGAGGGAACCCTAGGCAAGCTGTTGTCCAAGGATGACCAGCTTTACAAGGATATCTCCGCGACGGCCGATTCGCTCAAGGCGATCACGGGAAAGATACAGAGGGGCGAAGGCTTGATAGGCAAACTGGTTAACGATGAAACCTTGTACAATGACGTGAAGGCGGCCGTGGGGGAAGTCCGTTTGGCCGTGGATGATTTCCGCGAAACCTCACCGGTTGTGAGTTTTACATCCCTACTGATGGGAGCGTTCTAAAAGGGAACGTGACAATGTGACTATTGCTCCGCTTCTGGATCTGATTTGGCCACGGGCGTGTGAGGTGTGCGGCAAAGCAGCTGGGCAGGCGGGAAAATACCTGTGCTGGGACTGCCTGAGCGCTCTACCTTTGATTCATCCCCCGTTCTGCACCCTGTGCGGCGACCCGGTGGACGGGGAGATTACCCGTGATTATATCTGTTCTCTGTGTGTTGACCGGAAGCCCGCGTTTGATCATGCCCGTTCGGCGCTCCGGTTCAAGGGCGGCATAAAAGACGTTCTTCACCGGTTCAAGTATTCCAACGCCACCCACATGGCTGCCGATCTTGCCACCCTGTTGTCTGCCTGCGTAAGAACCCATTATAACCGCGAATGTTTTGATGCCGTCAGTTTTGTGCCTCTTCATCCGGTCAAAGAGCGATCACGCACCTATAACCAGGCCCGACTACTGGCCGGGCATCTGGCCGGGATCATGGGACTCCCCCTTGCCGGCGGATGTCTGTCACGCATTCGGCAAACAGGAACCCAGACCCGTCTGAATATGAAGGCGAGGATGAAGAACGTCGCCGAGGCCTTTCGGGCAGATTGCCCTGAATGGATTGAAGGGAAAAATTTTCTCTTGGTCGACGATGTCATGACAACCGGCGCAACGGTCGCTGAGATCAGTCGCGAAATGAAATCGGCCGGGGCCGGGCGCGTCTGCGTGGTGACCGTAGCTCGGGGATGATATTGAGAGTCACGGCGACCTGGATAAACAAGACAAGGCAGGCTGACCGGGATTATTGCTACAAACTTGCATCACGCCTGGCATGAGTGTGACAATATTGTCTTGATTTGCGTGGGAGGAGAGATGTGCGATATTATTATCGATGGTGTTACTTATTGATAGTCAAGTTGTTGGGATAAACGTCGCAAAATCTGGCACAGAGCGTGCTAGATATAGAAACGGTTTTTGGTATAGTCCGAAATAATTCAAATGGAGACCGTGATTTATGAATAACTGTTGCGAACGTGAAGAAATGCATTCTCTTCCCGAGTCATTCGGTGTGAACGTGTTCAGTGATGTGGTGATGCGCGCCCGTCTACCCAAGAATGTTTACAAAAAACTACGCGCGACCATTGATGGCGGTAAAGAGCTGGATCCCACTATTGCCGATGTCGTGGCCAACGCGATGAAGGACTGGGCCATCGAGAAGGGCGCCACGCACTTTTGTCACTGGTTCCAGCCGATGACCGGCATCACGGCGGAAAAGCACGATTCGTTTATCTCTCCGACCGCCGACGGGCGGATTATGATGGAGTTCAGTGGCAAGGAATTGACTCAGGGCGAACCCGATGCCTCCTCCTTCCCGTCCGGCGGCATTCGCGCCACCTTCGAGGCTCGGGGCTATACCGTGTGGGATTGCACCTCGCCGGTGTTTGTCAAGACCGACGGCTCGAACACGACGTTGTTCATCCCTACCTCGTTTGCGTCTTATACCGGCGAGGCGCTGGACAAGAAGACGCCGTTGCTGCGTTCCATGCAGGCGATGAACAAGCAGGCGTTGCGGGTTCTCCGGGCATTGGGTAATCAGACCAGCAAGCAGGTGATTGCCACGCTCGGAGGCGAGCAGGAGTACTTCCTGATTGACCGTCAGTTCGTCGAGAAGCGCGCCGATATCCGGTTTACCGGCCGCACCCTGTTCGGGGCTCCGCCACCCAAGGGGCAGGAACTCGAAGACCAATATTTCGGCTCCATCCACGAGCGCGTGGCGTCGTTTATGGCCGATCTCAATGAGGAGCTCTGGAAATTAGGGGTCTCCGCCAAAACCCAGCACAATGAAGTGGCGCCCGCCCAGCACGAACTGGCCCCGGTTTATGCAACGGTCAACATCGGTGTGGATCACAACCAACTCACCATGGAAATGATGCAGCGTATTGCCCGCAAGCATTCCTTTGTCTGCCTGCTTCACGAAAAACCCTTCGCTGGTGTAAACGGTTCGGGTAAGCACAATAACTGGGCGCTGGGAACAGATGACGGCATCAACCTGTTGAACCCGGGTAATACGCCGCATGACAATATGCAGTTCCTGATATTCCTTTTCGCCGTGATTCGGGCAGTGCACAAGTATGCCGATCTGCTACGGGCTACGGTGGCAACGCCGGGTAACGATCATCGCCTGGGCGCCAATGAGGCCCCGCCTGCGATTGTATCCATTTTCCTGGGCGACCAGCTTACGGACATCTTTCAACAGATCAAGAAAGGCGCCGCGAGCAGTTCGCGACAGGGTGGGCACCTGCAACTTGGCGTCACCACATTACCCACCATTCCGAAGGACACCACGGATCGGAACCGGACCTCACCGTTTGCCTTTACCGGAAACAAGTTTGAGTTCCGCATGCCCGGTTCCTCGCAGTCGCTCAGCGGGCCGAACTTCGTCTTGAATACGATTGTGGCGGATACGCTCTCGGAGATCGCCAGCGAAATCGAAGGCGCAAAGAACGTGAATGCCCGTGTGCAAGCTCTGCTGCAGAAATACGCCAAGGAGCACGAAGCGATTATCTTCAATGGCGACAACTACACCGAGGCGTGGAAGCAAGAAGCTGAGAAACGCGGCCTACATAACATCCGGAACTGTGTGGATGGCATCAACGTCATGATGGAGAAGGACAATGCGCGAGTTTTGACCCGGCATGGTACGCTGCCCAAGGAGGAAATTCATGCGCGGCATGAGATCCTGTTGGAAAACTACATCAAGACGATCAACATTGAGGCCAAGACCATGCTTTCCATGGCCCGCCGCGAGATTCTCCCGGCGATCATCAGCTATGCCACAGACTTGGCGCACAGCGTGAATGCGGTGGAGGCCGCTGGGATGGATGCCATCGCCCAGTCCAAACTCCTGCAACAGGTGAACGATGCGGCAGGCGATATGAGTCTGGCGATTGATGCCTTGGCGGACACGGTGGCCGCAGCTTCAGGCGAACCCTCCGTCGGCAAAAAGGCCGTGGCGTTCCGCGACGACGTGATCCCGGCGATGGGTGTGTTGCGGAAGATCTCGGATGGTATCGAGCCGGTCATGGGGACCGAATACTGGCCGATCCCGACTTATGCCGATATGTTGTTTTACAGGTAAGATGGACTGTAAATGAGTGTGTGCCCCGCCGGATCAAGTACGGCGGGGCTTTTGTTTAACTTGGAAGTAACCCCTTAGTCACGGTAGGAATACTGAGAAGGGACGGCTCGCCGAAGCCGTCTGGGGCGGCCAACGGTGTGGTCGCCCTATCAGGACTCCACCACGAGACTGGGGCATTGCGATTGGTTTCACGGAAATGTGGATTTCTAAGTGAGGATCGTGATAGAGTCACCGCTGATTATGAAAACAAAAGTTGAGCAATTTCGGAACGGAATGCCTGTGGCGCAGGGGTTGTACGATCCCGCCAACGAGCATGACAGTTGCGGCGTCGGGTTCCTGGCCAATATAGATGGAACGCCATCACATCGAATCGTTTCCGATAGTATTGAGGTGTTGAAGAATCTGCTTCACCGCGGCGCGGTGGGCGGCGACCTGAGCACGGGCGATGGCGCCGGGGTATTGCTCCAAATTCCGGACAAGCTGTTCAGGAAGGAGGCCGCAGGCCTCAAGATCACCTTGCCCAAGGCGGGGGAATATGGGGTGGGCATGCTTTTCATGCCTCAGTCGGACGCCCGCGAGGTCTGTCGACAGGCCATTGAATCCGTGATCCGGGAAGAAGGCTTGAAGTGTTTCGGTTGGCGTGAGGTCCCCACCGACGGGAGCATACTTGGCGAACAGGCCCGCAAGGAGCAGCCCTTTGTCATGCAGGTGTTTGTGGGCGGGGGTAATCTGGCTGCGGGTGCGCTTGATCGGAAACTGTACGTGATCCGTAAGCAATGCCAGCGTCGCATAGACGAGAGGTTGGGGCCCAATCATCGTTTTTATATTCCCAGCTTTTCCTCCCGGACGATCGTCTATAAAGGGCTTTTGATGGGCGGTCAGGTATCCGGGTTTTACAAGGATTTTAATGACCCCGAAATGGAGAGCGCGGTGGCCGTGATTCATCAGCGTTACAGTACAAATACCTTTCCATCATGGGAGCTCTCGCAGCCGTTTCGTTTCCTGGCCCACAATGGTGAAATCAATACGTTGCGAGGGAATATCAATCAAATGAAGTCCCGTGAGAACGGGCTTGCATCTCCGCTTTTCGGCTCGGATATCAGTAAATTGATTCCTGTCATCGATCCCGGTGGAAGCGACTCCGCCTGTTTGGATAATGCCCTTGAACTTCTGGTGGCCGGCGGGCGTTCAATCCCGCATTCCATGATGATGCTCATCCCCGAGGCGTGGGGGACAAAATACCCCATTGGTCCGGATCAGAAAGGCTTTTTCGAGTATCATGCCGGTTTGATGGAGCCTTGGGATGGTCCGGCGACCGTGGCCTTTACCGATGGTGCGGTGGTGGGAACCTTGTTGGATCGAAACGGACTGCGTCCCGCTCGATATACGATTACGAAGGATAATTTCATTGTCATGGCGTCCGAAGCCGGGGTACTCGATATCCCTGCGGAACGCGTTCTGGAGAAGGGCGCCCTGCGCCCCGGGCAGATGCTATTGGTGGATCTTCAGCGAAAGCGTGTCATCAAGGACAAGGAAATCAAGAGTCAGATGTCGCGCCGTCAGCCCTATCGACGCTGGGTAGATGAAAATCGAATCACGATTCAGGGTCTGTTTGAGGCCATGGCCCCCGTCATACCGGAGGCCGAGACCCTGCTCCAGCGGCAGCGGCTTTTTGGCTACACGCGCGAAGACATTCAGGTCGTTTTGGAGCCGATGGCTTCCAAGGCGCATGAAGCCGTGGGCTCCATGGGGGCCGATACTCCTTTGGCGGTTTTTTCTGAAAAGCCACAACTGTTATTTTCGTATTTCAAGCAGTTGTTTGCCCAGATCACAAATCCACCCATAGACCCGATTCGTGAAGAACTGGTGATGTCGCTGATGACGTTCATTGGAAATCCGTCGAATATTCTGACGGAACTCCCGCAGTATGCCCGCCTGATCAAGTTGCGTCATCCATTTCTATCCAACGAGGACTTGGAACAGATCCGCAGCCTCAGTCTCAAGGATTTCAGCGCCGGTACGCTCACCATCGGTTTTCCGGCGGGCGGCTCAGGCGACGATTTGAACCAGTCGTTGGAAAGGCTGTGTAGTCGCGCGGATGAATTGGTGATGGATGGGAAGAACTTGCTGATTTTGAGCGATCGAGGACTTCCTGAAGGAGTATCTCCTATTCCAGTGTTATTGGCTGTTGCCGCGGTGAACCGGCATCTTGTCAGTCGCGGACGCCGTACCGGGGTGGGGTTGATTGTTGAAACCGGCGAGGCCCGTGAGGTCATGCACATGGCACTTCTGCTCGGATACGGGGCCACGGCCTTGAATCCCTATATGGCCTTTGAAACGATTGCGGACATGGCGATCAAAAAAGAGTTGAGTGTCGAAATCGGGTCCGCCAGAGCGATGGAAAATTATGTGGGAGCCTTGTGTGAAGGACTTCGCAAGATTATGTCGAAGATGGGGATTTCGACTCTCCGAAGTTATCGAAGCGCACAGGTGTTTGAGGCCGTGGGGCTTAATCAGACCGTTGTGGATCGACTGTTTACGGGTACAGCCTCGCGTGTTGGTGGGATCGGTTTGGCGGAAATTGCCGCCGAGGCAAACGCACGGTATCTCGAGGCGTTCGGGCCAGCCGTGGATGCGACACCCATTCTTTCGTCAGGCGGCCAATATCGATTCCGCCGTGACGGGGAGCGACATCTGTGGTCGCCTGAGGCGATCGCCGCCCTTCAACAAGCCAGCCGGGGTGGGGATGCGAAGCGGTATAAGGAATACGCCAAACTGATCAACGACCAGGCGGAAAAACAGTTTACCCTGCGTGGAATGTTCAGGTTTAAGCCGGGCGTTGCCGTTCCTCTTGACAAGGTTGAACCTGCAGTGGAAATTATGAAACGGTTTGTCACCGGCGCCATGTCGTTCGGCTCCATCAGCCGCGAGGCGCATGAGGCAATGGCCATCGCCATGAACCGACTGGGTGGAAAGAGCAATAGTGGCGAGGGTGGCGAGGATCCGGAAAGGTATAAGCCGCTGCCGAACGGGGACAGCCGGTGCAGTGCGATCAAACAAGTAGCCAGCGGACGGTTTGGCGTTACGGCTGAGTATTGCGTGAATTGCCGCGAACTTCAGATCAAGATCGCCCAAGGTGCTAAGCCCGGTGAAGGGGGGCAGTTGCCCGGTCACAAGGTAAACGACGAGATCGCCCGGGTTCGTCATTCGACGCCCGGGGTGACGCTGATCTCCCCGCCGCCGCACCATGACATCTACTCCATTGAGGATATCAAGCAGCTTATCTATGATCTGAAGAATATCAATCCGGAGGCGCGGGTATCCGTCAAACTGGTTTCCGAGCTGGGGGTGGGGACCATTGCCGCCGGCGTGGTGAAGGCGCATGCGGATGTGGTCTTGATCAGCGGTTATGACGGCGGAACAGGGGCCTCGCCGTTGTCGTCCATTAAACATGCTGGAGCCCCCTGGGAACTCGGTTTGGCAGAGACACAGCAGACGCTGGTGTTGAATAATCTGCGCGGACAGGTGCGGCTGCAGACGGATGGCCAGATCAAGACCGGGCGTGATGTCGTGGTGGCCGCGTTATTGGGCGCAGAGGAATACGGGTTTGCGACCACCGCCTTGGTCGTTCTTGGATGTGTCATGATGCGCAAGTGCCACAACAACACCTGTCCGGTTGGCGTGGCGACACAGGATCCGAAGTTGCGAAAACTGTTCGCGGGCAGGCCTGAGTATTTGATCAATTTCTTCACCTTTATTGCTGAAGAAGTGCGCGAAATCATGGCCCAACTGGGATTCCGCACGATCGACGAGATGATTGGCCGGTCGGACTGCCTGGAGATGAACTCAGCGGTCACCTTCTGGAAGGCAAAAGGGCTCGATTTTTCAAATATCCTCTATCGTCCAGCGGTTACTGGTCAGGTTCGCTGCGTCGGGAAACAAGATCACGAGTTGGACAGTGCCCTGGATCTGCAACTGATTCCCAAGGTCAAGTCGGCCCTTGCGACCGGTAAGCCGGTGACCCTCGAACAGCCGATCCGAAACGTCAACCGTACTGTTGGCACGATGATCGCCGGGTTGGTGGCGAAGCAATACGGCCATGCCGGGCTTCCCGAAGACACCATCACCATGACCTTCAAGGGCTCAGCCGGCCAGAGCTTTGGCGCCTGGTGCGCACGGGGCATGACCCTGATTCTGGAAGGGGAATCCAACGATTACCTTGGGAAAGGGCTGTCAGGCGGCAAGATTATCGTCAAGCCGTTTGCCGGGGCGGCGTACGATCCGGAAATAAATGTCATCGCCGGCAATGTGCTGCTCTATGGGGCCACCTGCGGCGAGGTGTATCTCAATGGGGCGGTCGGGGAGCGATTTGCGATTCGTAACAGCGGCGCCATCGCCGTGGTCGAGGGGATTGGAGACCATGGGTGCGAATATATGACAGGCGGCCGCGTGGTGATCCTTGGCCGTACGGGTGTCAACTTTGGGGCCGGCATGAGTGGCGGCCTCGCCTATGTTTATGATGAGGCCAGGATTTTTGATGCATGCTGCAATCTGGACATGGTTGATCTTGAGTTGGTGATCAGCGAGCGAGACAAAGCCGAATTGCGTGGCCTTCTTGAGAAGCACCTGCGTTATACCGGCAGTCGCAAGGCAAAACGGATTCTGGAGAACTGGGACGATCACCTGCCGTATTTCATCAAGGTCTTCCCGATGGAGTATCGCCGTGTCCTGGGGCAAATGATGAGGGAAGATGAAGCCACGGAAAGAGCCGAGGTGATCCATGGGTAAGCTGACTGGGTTTATGGATTATGAGCGCCGCGACCCGGGCTACCGGCCCGTGACGGAGCGAGTGAAGGATTTCAACCCCGTTGAATTGCGGAATGAAGCGAAAGTGTTGAAGGAGCAAGCGGCCCGTTGCATGGACTGTGGGACGCCCTTCTGTCATGGCGAGGGTTGTCCACTTGAAAATGTCATTCCTGAATGGAATGAGCATGTTTATCAGGGACGGTGGAAAGAAGCGTTGGATATTCTTCTCTCGACAGACAATTTCCCTGAGTTTACTGGCCGGATTTGCCCGGCGGTGTGTGAGGGATCCTGCGTGCTCGGCATCAATAAGGAGCCGGTGGCCATCCGCCAGATTGAGTTGGAGATTATTGAAAAAGGGTTCGAGCTAGGTTATGTCCAGCCAAGACCGCCTGCCAAAAGGCTGGATCAGCGAGTAGCTGTCATTGGTTCTGGCCCGGCTGGCTTGGTGGTCGCAGATACTTTAAACCATATGGGGTACGGTGTTGTGGTCTATGACGCCGCCGAGAAACCCGGTGGCATCCTCCGATACGGCATCCCGGAATTCAAACTCGCCAAGTGGGTGATTGACCGTCGGGTTCGATTGATGGAGCTGGAGGGCGTGGTGTTCGAAAATCAGGTTCGGGTGGGTGAGGATATTTCCTATCACTATCTCAAGAACCGTTTTGACGCGATCTGTCTTTCCGGGGGCGCCCGTGAACCGCGTGATTTGAAGGTGCCGGGACGGGATTTGAAAGGCATTCATTTAGCCATGGATTTCCTCATTCAGCAAAACCGGCGCCTGGGAAGGGAGACCATTGATCCCGCATTGGATATCCTGGCGACTGGTAAAAAGGTACTGGTCATCGGAGGGGGTGACACTGGGGCGGATTGTGTTGGCACCTCGATCCGACAGGGTGCAACAGAAGTGACGCAGATTGAAATCCTGCCCGAGCCGCCTCCAGCCCGGTCTTCGGCCACGCCATGGCCGATGTGGCCCACGATGTTAAGGGTCTCAAGCAGCCACAAGGAAGGCTGTCAGCGCCGGTGGAGCATGGCAACGAAAGAATTCACCGGTGGGAACGGAATCGTGAAGTCGGTCAAGGTGATCGAGGTTGAATGGGTCACCCCACCCGGTGGTGGACGTCCTGTCATGAATGAAAAGGCAGGCACGGAATTCATGATCGAGGCTGATCTGGTTCTTCTGGCGATGGGGTTCTCCGGGCCTGGGAAGAATAAGCTTGTTGATGATCTGGGTATCCAGACCGTTCCCGGGGGTGGTATTGGGCGCGATTCCCGGAACATGACCAATATCCCTGGTGTTTTTGTGGCAGGCGATATGGCTCATGGCGCCTCCCTGGTGGTTCGGGCTATGAAAGACGGAAGGCGTGCCTCGGAGGGCATCGATGCCTGGTTGAAAGAGCATGGACATCCGTGAGGCATCACCGTTGCTTTCGTTGATAGTCTTCGATCGTCTTGAGGTTTGAGTAGGGCTCCAAGCCAGCCATGGATTTAATGATGACCGGGAGTCCGCATTCACGTAACGCGGCGATGGGGTTCAGCCCGCCATAAACGATGAGTCCCGCATGCCCCTCCGTCACAGGCACTCCGAGAAGCGGCTGATTCGGCTGTCCGAAACTCATAATGCCGCCGAGTCCCATCGCGTGGAGTTTTTTTGTGAGCTCCATAGCGTCGCTCAGAGCGGCTGTTGGAATTTCACGGAACGCCGCGCATAGGATCCCGTTTCCCGTGAGAATTACGTCTCGCACGCGGGTCATATTGGCCTGGATGAATATCTCCAGGGGATCCAGTGTTGTGCCATCGTAGTTGATCAGATCCGCAAACCGTATGGGGAGCCGGTTTCTTACTTCAATCAACCCGCTGAAACGAGCTTTCACGGGAATGCTCTGGTGTAGTAGTGCCCCACTCAGCGTCACGCTGCAAACTGTTCCGATGGCGATTTGGTTTTCCGGAACAAGTGTCCCTGCGAGCAGTTCGCCCGTTTTGGCGATCAGGATGCGGGGGCTGACGGCGAAATGATGACGGAACACCAGTTTCATTTCATTCAACGCCCGGCTGAGATGTTCCGGTTGGATGAATGAAACATTAACCACCACGGTTCCTGTTTTTACAGGAGGTTTCAAAGTCATCCGGTAAGCGAGGTTGTCAACCCTTGAGGCGACGACGCCGACTTTTTCAACGATGTTAGCGTGTGCCAATTCCTCTCGGCCTTTTGCCGCGATAATCCGCCCCGTTCGACGGCTGATTTGAACAGTCAATCCGTCCCGATCGAGATGGAGGAGATAAAGGCGGATCGTCCGGGGCTGGATATCCAGCCCGACTGATAGCAGGGATGCCCGTATTTTTGCCGCTCCGATCGGTCTAGATGCTTCGCTCAATATCTGCAGGATTCCTAAGCGAGTCATTTCTTTCTTCGACATAGTCGGTTGTCCTCGAGATCGTGTCATAGCACTGAATACGGCAATATTGCCGCTAAATATGCCGTAAAAAGCAGAGTATTGTGTTTGATTACTTAATATTCAAGGCAATATATTACGGCAAATAGTTGCCGTATCAAAATAACAAGGAGCGATGACAAATGAACAAGTATGTGGAATCAGTATTGGAGCAGACGAAACGGAAAAACGTAGAGCAGATTGAATTCATCCAAGCGGTAACCGAGGTGATGGAGTCCATTTCTCCTGTTGTTGAGCGTCACAAAAAATATCAGGATCACGCCATATTGGAACGCATTGTTGAGCCGGAGCGGGTGATCATGTTCCGCGTGCCATGGCAGGATGACAAAGGCCATTTTCGGGTTAATCGGGGTTTTCGCGTCCAGTTTAACAGTGCGATCGGTCCTTACAAGGGTGGGTTGCGATTCCACCCGTCTGTGAATCTGGGCATTATCAAGTTTCTGGGGTTTGAGCAGATTTTCAAGAACTCACTGACTACGCTCCCGATGGGCGGCGGCAAGGGCGGTTCTGATTTCGATCCGAAGGGCAAGTCGGACTCGGAAGTGATGCGTTTCTGTCAGTCCTTTATTACGGAACTATATCGCCATGTGGGGGCGGATACCGATGTTCCAGCGGGCGACATTGGCGTGGGTGGCAGGGAAGTCGGATTCATGTTCGGCCAATACAAGCGCCTCAAAAATGAGTTTACAGGCGTGCTGACCGGCAAAGGTCTCAACTGGGGGGGCTCGTTGATTCGTTCCGAGGCCACCGGTTACGGTGCGGTGTACTTCGCCCAGGAAATGATGGCGAAGCGCGGCGATACCATGAAAGGCAAGGTTTGCACGGTGTCTGGCTCTGGCAATGTGGCCCAGTATACAATTGAGAAGGTCAACCAGTTGGGTGGTAAATGCGTATCGGTCTCCGACTCGAATGGAACAATTTTCGATCCTACCGGTATCACGG
The DNA here is from genome assembly GCA_037132275.1 of bacterium. Lineage (GTDB taxonomy): Bacteria > Verrucomicrobiota > Kiritimatiellia > CAIKKV01 > CAITUY01 > JAABPW01. The sequence goes on along the minus strand of JBAXPK010000021.1, from coordinate 18,274 downwards.
CGGAGAAACTTGAATTCATTATGGATCTGAAAAATGTAAGACGCGGTCGCATCAAGGAATATGCCGACAAATTTGGATGTCAATACAAGGACGGCGAGCGGCCTTGGAGCATCAAATGCGATTGCGCCTTTCCGTCGGCTACCCAGAACGAGATTTCAGGCGACGACGCTAAAACCCTGGTCAAGAATGGCTGCAAGTTGGTGGCGGAAGGGGCCAACATGCCGACTGACCCGGATGGAGTCGAGGTGTTCCTGAAGAACAAGATCATGTACGGGCCGGGAAAGGCCGCCAACGCCGGTGGCGTGGCCACCTCGGGATTGGAAATGTCCCAGAACTCGATGCGGTTGTCCTGGTCGCGGGAGGAGGTAGATCAGAAGCTGCAAGGCATAATGAAGTCCATCCACGCGAACGCCTATGCGGCGTCCGAGGAATACGGGAATGCGGGCAATTATGTACTGGGTGCCAATATCGCCGGTTTCGTCAAAGTAGCTGACGCCATGATCGCTCAGGGTCTGGTTTAACCGGGTTTGAGGCGATCATCCCAGGTAAAAAAAGGCCTTTTGCCCGAAGCTGTCGGCATAGAGCCGGAGGCGTGAGGCGTGTGGCAGATCCGTGCCGTCGATCACACGAACGACTCCGGACAGGGCTTCAGCACCGGGTAACAGTGTTGTGAGTTTGTTAGGCAGGCTGGCTAGAAGCTCAGGGTTAATTAGGTGGCCTTTTCGATCCGGCAGGATGGCCAGATAAAGCATGTCCATTTCCACCAGATCATTAAAGAAATGGGTGCCAAGCGATACGTCGGGGACTAATCCCTCGTGCATCACGCCGATTTCGCAAATGACCGATACGGCATTGATCTCAGAGAAGGACACGGGTACACCGAGGGCGGGTGTCGAGGTGGCCCACCGGCCGGGGCCCACGATCATCACGCGCTCGCCCGGGGTGGCGGCGGTCATCCGGTTCAACTTGCCGATGGTACGCGCCACGGCGTAGCGTTCGGTGACTGACATTTGTCCGTAGAGGGATGGGATGATGTAGATCAGGCGGTCTATGTTGGTCGAAGTGCTCTGGCCGATGATCGGACCTGAGCTCTCCATCAGCAGATTTTCCTTCCGGATGGAGTCCGGGCTGCGGATGTCGGTGGCATCGCCGGCAATGCGCACTTGGAACGGTCGGCATTGCAGCAGATTGATACGGTAGTCGCCATCCGGGGTGAAATTGGCAGTGAATTCCATGTCCACGGGATAGTCATAGGCATCTTGGAGCTGCCTCAACATGACGCGCATATCATTTACAAAATGGGTCTCCCGGATCAACCGGTCAAAGGTCAGGTAATAGCGTTGCTCCCGGCCACCCGGGGCGCCTTCCTCGACGGCGAACAGATCCAGCGGTAATGTCTTGGAAACAGGATGAACGACATCATTGAAATTCTTTGACATGAGTTGATTGCGCGGCAAGTCAAGGACATCGGCCTGGCGCTGCGAAAATTTTCGAATATCCCCGGCTGATGCATCGGGTCTTTTTTCAGGTGCGTTGAGGGCGATCAGGCGGGTGTAGTCGTCGCCGAGGCGGTCCACGGCGCGGGTTCCGAGGCCAAACACCAGGCGAAGCATACCGGCGCTGGGGTCGATATCTTTGTCCCAGACATACGGGTTGAATGAGAATCCGGCACCGGCGACCTGAGGGAAGAAATTCCCGCCATGAAGTTCGCCGGACACGCGCTGGATCAGAAGAGACATTTGTTCGTCCCGATCCAGCAAGCCGCGCTGGGCTCGGTAGGATAGGGCATCCACGCTTAAGGTGCTGGCATAGACCGTGCGAACCGCGCTCATGAATTCGGCCAGACGCTGCTGGGGAGTTCCCTGGTTTGCGCAGAAGACGGTGTCGTATTTCCCTGAAAAGGCATTCCCGTAGCTGTCCTCGAGCAATGAGCTTGAGCGCACGATAATAGGGCATTGACCGAAGTAGTCGAGCATCTCCATGAACTGGCGCCGGATAGTATCGGGGAATTTTCCGGAAAGCAGTTTGTGCTGGGCTTCGTCATTATGTTCGATCAGGAAGTTCAGGTCATTAGCCTTGCGGCGGAGATCCCAGCACTCATTTTGAACCAGATAGGTGTAAAATACATCCGAGCCGATAAAAAAAGAATCGTGGGATTCAAGAATCTCGTAGAGGGATGGCGCCTGTTTCTTTAGGATGGCCCGTGCCAGCAGCATGCCCAGGGATTTTCCTCCGATGAGGCCGGTGCCGATCATCCGCTGGATCACGGCCATCAGGTCGGCCAGGTCAAAGTATTTTTCGGCGAGCGGCATGAATTTGTCGTCCCGCGTGATGGCGCTACGGAGAAGTCGATGGAAAGCGTTTTGTGTGTTTTGATCTGTGCCGGTGCCGTTCCGGATAGCTTCCAGAGTTTTTTGGGCTTCTGAAACGGTCTTCATCCATATTCCCGGGCGCGAGGTGGAGAAATCCAGCCAGGGTTGGGGGGTTTGGGAGAGAATGTCGGAAATGGTCGTGCTGGAAGTCACCGGCGAAAATTCATCGTTTGGGCCCCAGACATGCAACGTATACATGGTGGGAGAATGGCGTTTATCGACTTTGACGGGTTGCACGAATAGATGTTCTCGATTGCGATACACATCCAGCACCACTTGCGCGGTTTGGTGAATGCTCTCGACGGCATGGAATGAATGGCGTTTATTAAAGAGGGCAAAGTAGGCGATGGTATCTAGTTTGAAGAGGAACGGGCACGTGATCATGAAAAAATTGCCCAGCATTCGGTCACTGTACCAGTCTGCCGCCAACTCGGAGAGGCCGTCAAAGACATATAGCGCGCCGCGCCCATTGGCTTCGATGACATTCAGGATTTCGCCGACGAATTTTTCGAATCCCGCCTCTGGATCCACATGATGGATATCGATGCCGGGCGTTTCAGGAACGAGTTGCCGGTGTTTGGCAAATCGGAAGTAGACAAGAGGTGCCCCTGTGGTCAGCCCATGCCGTATAAAGTTGTCGACAAAGGGGCTGTAGTTTTCGATGTCGTTGACCTGCCATACGACATTGTCGCCAGCGATGAGGGATTGAAGGGTGGTGTCCAGAGAGGGAATGCCAGTGCTGAATTCAGGAAGTGAGCCGGAGATCGTTGTGGTTGACATGGGGTTCACCTTTGGAATTTCTTCAACTATAGTCCTGACTAGGTCTTCTATCCAGTTTTATCTCCTTTCTTCGATTAAGTGTGAAGTTTTGTTGGGAGGTATGGGGAGTGTGCAAGAAGGTCTGTACGGCTGGGAGTCCATCAAGTTTTGAATTTCGGCCGAATTGCGGTTGATAAATCTTGCTTTTTAGGCACTCAGGCTGTTATGAAATTAGCCCCGTGTGGAGAATACTACGTGAATTTTGAATCAGACATGGATCATCCTCGAGAATCGTGCGGACTCTTTGGCGTTTTCGGTATTCCCGACGTCGCGTTGTTAATTCATGCGGGTTTGTTTTCTCTCCAGCACCGGGGGCAGGAAGGTGCCGGAATTGTGGTTTCCGACGGCAGCCAGGTGAAGTCCTCCAAAGGAATTGGGGAGGTCAATGACGTGTTCAACACGGAGGTTCTCCGTGGGATGGCAGGCCATCTCGGGATTGGCCATGTCCGGTATTCAACCACCGGCTCATCCCGCATCCAGAATGTGCAACCTCTCGTCGTGGAGTGCATCGATGGCATCTGGGCGATTGCGCACAACGGTAATCTTGTCAATGCCAAACTCCTGCGGAATATGTATCAGGAGTCGGGCGCCATCTTTCAGACCAGTACCGACAGTGAAGTCCTCATTCATCTCCTGGCCGATCCCATGTACCGCAACCGCCCCAGGCGTGTGGCCCGCGCCCTGGCTGAACTGAAAGGCGCATTTGCTTTCCTCCTGATGACCAAGGATTGCATCATGGCGGCCCGTGACCCGCTCGGATTTAAACCGCTTTCCATCGGCAAACTCGGCAGCGGTTATGTGTTCGCCAGCGAAACTTGCGCCTTGACCCAGATCGGAGCGGATTATGTCCGCGATGTGGAACCGGGCGAACTGGTGATTGTGGATTCCACCGGGTTGCGCAGCACCTGGTTCGTCGAGAAGGATCAGAAAAACATTGCCCAATGTGTTTTTGAACATGTCTATTTTGCCAGGCCCGACAGCACGGTGTTCGGCCAGAGCGTCCACGAGGTGCGGCTAAAACTGGGAATGCGTTTGGCGCAGGAACATCCGGTTGAGGCGGATCTGGTGACGGCAGTGCCTGACAGCGGGAATTCGGCGGCGCTCGGCTATTCGCGCCAAAGCGGCATCCCGCTCGATTTCGGGTTTATGCGGAATCATTATGTGGGACGCACCTTTATTATGCCCGATTCGGACCAACGTGCCCGGAGCGTGGATATGAAACTGGCTGTTGTGGCGGATGTGGTGCGCGGCAAACGGGTGATTGTGGTGGATGATTCGATTATCCGGGGTACTACGTCGCGGCGACGTGTGATGGCGCTTCGCGAGGCCGGGGCCAAGGAAATCCATCTTCGCATCTCCTGCCCGCCCACCATCAATCCCTGCTTTTTCGGGATTGATTTTGCCACGAAAGCCGAATTGATCGCATCAGGCCGCACCGCGGCAGAGGTGTGCGCGTTCACGGGGGCGGATACCCTTGGGTATCTCAGCATGGAGGGGCTTCTGTCGCCGTTCCCCAACGCTTTGGATTATTGCTCCGCCTGTTTCTCCGGTGATTATCCTCTCGATATCAGTCGGATGCAGGGGAAAGGCGCTCTGGAAAGCAGCGGCATGCTGCTCAATCTTGATTCAAAGGGACATCACTGAAAGGGTTGATTATGGCTTCTCGAAATGGACCAACCCGGCACATCTTTGTCACCGGCGGCGTGGTGTCCTCACTCGGAAAAGGATTGACGGCGGCGTCTCTCGCCCTCCTTCTCAAGCGGCGCGGGTATCGCGTCAAGATGCAAAAACTTGATCCCTACCTTAATGTGGATCCCGGCACCATGTCGCCTTACCAGCATGGCGAGGTCTATGTCACGGTGGATGGCGCTGAAACCGATCTGGATCTGGGGCATTATGAACGGTTTGGCGAGGTCATCTGCAACCGGAACAGCAATTACACTTCGGGTAGCATCTACCGGTCGGTCATTTGTCGCGAACGGGAAGGGGGCTACCTCGGCAAAACGGTTCAGGTGATCCCGCATATCACGGATGAAATCAAGGCGGCTATCCGTTCTCTGGATGGGGAGGATGTGGATGTCGTCATCACCGAGATCGGTGGCACGGCGGGTGATATTGAGTCCTTGCCGTTTCTGGAGGCGATACGCCAGTTCCGCCATGAAATCGGGCGCCAGAATGGATTGTTCATTCATCTGACGCTGGTACCCTTCATCAAGGCGGCGGGTGAAATGAAGACCAAGCCGTCCCAGCAATCGGTTGGAATTCTCCGGACCATCGGGATCATTCCCGACATTCTGATTTGCCGTTGCGAGCACTCCATGAACGACGAACATAAGGCTAAACTGGCCCTGTTTTGTGACGTGGATCAAAACAAGGTCATCGAGGAAAAGGATGTTGAACACTCGATCTATGAAGTCCCTCTTGAATTGGCCCGGCAGGATGTGGATGTGTACCTTCTTGAGTTGTTGGGATTGCATGTCAACCCGCTCAAACTGGACGACTGGAAGATTATGGTGGATACGCTGATCAATCCTGTTAACGGAACCCTCGAAATTGCCGTGGTGGGTAAATACATCAGTTTGAAGGACGCCTATAAGAGCATTTATGAGTCTCTGACGCATGGCGGCATCGCCAGCAGCGTCAAGATCGATGTCCGCATGGTTGAATCCGAAGATATAGAAAAATCAGGAGCCGAGGCGCTGCTCAAGGGTGTGGCTGGAGTTTTGGTGCCGGGTGGGTTTGGTGACCGTGGAATTGAAGGCAAAATCAAGGCTATTGAGTATGCCCGCACCAACAAGATCCCCTTCTTTGGAATTTGCCTGGGTATGCAGTGTGCGACCATTGAATTTGCTCGAAACGTGTGTGGCTTGAAAAATGCCAACAGCACGGAATTCAATGCGGAAACATCCTACCCGGTCATTGACATGATGGTGGAACAGAAGAAGGTGACTGAAAAAGGGGGGACGATGCGCTTGGGAGCTTATCCGTGCCGGATTACAGAGGGCTCCAAGGCCTGGCAGGCCTACGGGCAAGCGGATATTTTGGAGCGTCACCGGCACCGCTACGAGTTTAACAACAAATATTTGGATCAGTTGTCAAAGCAGGGCTTAGCCTTCTCGGGAATGTGTCCGGGCCGCGACTTGGTTGAGATTGTTGAACTGAGGGATCATCCCTGGTTTGTGGCCTGTCAATTCCATCCGGAATTTCAATCCACCCCGATGCAACCTCATCCCCTGTTTCGTGATTTTGTGTCTGCGGCCCTGAAATGCCGTGGAAAACATGACGGCCGTAAGCCGAAAAAAGTCTGAAGCCCGTTTTCTACCACAAATCCGCGGTGCTGCCCTTATATGCCTAAAAGAACCGATATCAAAAAAATCATGCTGATTGGTTCCGGTCCGATTATCATCGGGCAGGCCTGCGAGTTTGACTATTCCGGTGTGCAAGCCTGCAAGTCCTTGAAAGAGGAAGGGTATGAGGTGGTGCTGGTCAATAGCAACCCCGCCACCATCATGACCGATCCTGAGTTTGCCGACCGGACCTATATTGAACCCCTGACGGCGGCTATTCTCGAGGAAATCATCAGGCGCGAACGCCCGGATGCCTTGCTTCCCACCTTGGGCGGACAAACGGCGTTGAATCTGGGTATTGAGTTGCATGACCGTGGCATCCTGAAACGCTATGGCGTGGAAATGATTGGCGCCAAGGCGGAGGTGATTCGAAAAGCGGAAGACCGGTCCCTGTTCAAGGCCGCCATGTTGAAGATTGGACTTGATCTGCCCAAGAGCGGTTCAGCGCACTCGCTCGAGGAAGCCTGGAAGATAAAGGCCGAGATAGGCCGCTATCCCCTTGTGATCCGCCCCGGCTTCACTATGGGCGGAACCGGCGGCGGTATTGCCTGCAATGATCAGGAATTCGAGGAAATCGTCAACCGGGGACTGTTTTACAGCCCGACTTCAGAGGTACTGGTTGAAGAATCGGTGCAAGGCTGGAAGGAATTCGAGTTGGAAGTGATGCGCGACAACAAAGACAACGTTGTCATCATTTGCTCCATAGAAAATCTCGACCCGATGGGCGTTCATACGGGCGACAGTATTACGGTGGCGCCTGCCCAAACCTTGACTGACCGGGAATACCAGATCATGCGTGATGGCTCAATCGCCGTGATGCGTGAAATCGGCGTTGATACCGGCGGCTCGAACGTGCAGTGGGCCTTGAATCCTGAGAACGGTCGCATGATTATCATTGAGATGAATCCCCGCGTGTCACGATCAAGCGCGCTGGCCTCGAAGGCCACAGGTTTCCCGATCGCCAAGATCGCTGCCAAACTCGCGGTAGGATATACATTGGACGAGTTGCGGAATGACATCACGCGCGAAACTCCGGCCTGCTTTGAGCCCGCCATCGATTACGTGGTAACGAAGATGCCTCGATTCGCCTTCGAAAAATTCCCGGGCGTCGACAGCACCCTTGGCACCCAGATGAAGTCTGTGGGTGAGGCGATGAGTATTGGCAAAACGTTCAAGCAGTCGTTCCAGAAGGCCTGTCGCTCTCTGGAAATCGGTCGGTCCGGCTTCGGGGCCGACGGCAAAGGCACGGTATTCGAGGCCATGACGGACGAGGTGATGTCGGCCGAACTTGTCCGGCCCAACGCGATGCGGATTTTCATTGTTCATGCGGCCTTTTCCCGTGGTTGGAGTGTGGAGAAAATCCATAAGCTCACTGGTATCGACCCGTGGTTCCTGCGGCATTTGGAAGAATTAGTGGCCTATGAGGGGGAAATTATATCCGCGAAGACGTTGGCGGGATTGAAAAAAGATCCGGCTTTGTTCCGTCAGATCAAGGAGATGGGGTATTCGGATCGGCAGATTGCCTTCCTGCTGGGGTGCCAGGAGGGCGAGGTGCGGATCGCCCGCAAGGAGCTGAAGCTCCTCCCGGTTTACAGTCTGGTGGATACCTGTGCGGCGGAGTTTACCGCGTTTACCCCGTATTTCTATTCCACCTACGGCGATGTGGATGAGAGCCGACCGACCGACAGGAAGAAAGTCATGATCCTGGGTGGCGGCCCGAACCGGATCGGGCAGGGGATCGAATTTGACTACTGTTGCGTCCATGCGGCCTTTGCCTTACATGATGCCGGCTTTGAAACCATCATGGTCAATAGTAATCCGGAAACGGTTTCAACCGATTACGATACCAGTGATCGGCTGTACTTCGAGCCGTTGACGTTGGAAGATGTCCTGCATATTTATGAGCGGGAAAATTGTTGGGGTGCCATTGTCCAGTTTGGCGGCCAGACGCCGCTAAATCTCGCCAAAGACTTGGAAGCCAATGGGGTCAACATTATCGGCACTAAGCCCTCCAGTATCGAGATGGCCGAGGATCGCGACCTGTTTTCCGCCATGCTCAAGCGTCTGAACCTCAAACAGCCTGAAAACGGACTAGCCACCACGCTTGAACAGGCAGAGGTGATTGCCGAACGCATCGGTTATCCGGTGCTGATGCGTCCTTCGTTCGTTTTGGGCGGTCGGGCAATGGTGATTGTTTATAATGTGGAGATGCTGCGAAAATACATGGCCGAAGCCGTGGAAGTATCGCAGAAACGGCCTGTTCTGGTGGATCGCTTCCTCGAGAATGCGGTCGAGGTGGATGTGGACTGCCTTTCCGATGGGGAGACCTCGGTCATCGGCTCCATTATGGAACACGTTGAACTGGCTGGAATTCACTCCGGTGACAGTGCCTGCACGATTCCGCCGCCGACCCTGACCGAGGAGGTCAAAGACGAGATTCGGCGTTGCACCCTGATTATGGCCAAGGAACTCCAGGTGTGCGGGTTGATGAATGTTCAGTATGCCATCAAGGATGGGCATGTGTACGTGCTGGAAGTGAATCCACGCGCCTCGCGAACCGTTCCGTTTGTCAGTAAAGCCATTGGGGTTGCCCTTGCCAAAGTGGCCGCCCTGGCCATGGCCGGCTTTAAGCTGAAGGAAATGGGATTCATCACAGAAATCATTCCTAAACACTTCTCGGTAAAGGAAGCCGTTTTTCCCTTTGCACGGTTTCCGGGTGTGGATGTGATCCTGACGCCAGAGATGAAGTCGACGGGCGAAGTCATGGGCATTGATTCCACGGGTGAGATGGCCTTTCTGAAGAGCCAGATAGCCGGCGGGAACCCGTTGCCGGCAGCGGGCAATGTCTTTCTCAGCATCCGGGATGAGGATAAACAGCTCATGCTGCCCCTGGCGTTGCGGCTGGTTAATCTAGGCTTCACGATCTACGCTACGGCGGGGACAAGCACCTTGCTTCGCAAAAACGGCATCAAGAGTCTGGCCCTTTTCAGAATTGCCGATGGGCGTCCCAATGTTGTCGATTTGATAGAGGAAAAGCAGGTCAACTGGATTGTCAATACGCCGTCGAGTGGCCCGATTCCGCGACTGGATGAGGTTAAAATGCGTTCCCACGCCATCATCCGGGGGATTCCGATCACCACAACCATTCATGGTTTGAAGGCGGCGATTTCAGGCATCGAAGCCATGCGGGATGCAAAGCGTATCGAAGTGTGCAGCATTCAGGAATTTCATCGCCACGCCCCGAAGATCAATTACCCGAACCTGTGCGGCACCAACAAGGCGCCACGCCGTCATGGGTGATGGTACCGGGATTGAGAACGGTTAATTAGCAGTCTTCTCTTCGCTTTTCACCTTGTTCCAGAAGGCGTCAAGTTCAGCCAGGGAACATTCACTCATCGGCTTGCCGGCGGCATGGGCATGAGCTTCGACGGCCTGAAAACGACGGGAAAACTTTCGGACCGTTGCGGCGAGAAGTTCCTCGGCGTGCAACTTCTGGAAACGGCTGAGGTTGACGACTGCGAAGAGCAAGTCGCCGATTTCCTCGGCGATATGATCCCGATCCCCTGAGCGCATCGCCTCCTTGGTTTCTGCCAGCTCCTCCTCCACTTTCGCCATGACATCGTGGATGGCAGACCAGTCGAAGCCCACGCGCGCGGCCCGGCTTTGAACCTGGTGTGCCTTCATCAGGGCGGGAAGGTGTTTGGGAACCCCTTCGACCACGGAGCGTCTGCCTGTTTTCTTTTCTTTGTTTTTAATCTCTTCCCACTTGGTCAGGACATCCTTGGAACCCGTCACTTTGACGTCACCAAACACATGGGGATGGCGCCGGATGAGTTTCTCGGAGAGCCCCGTGCAGACGTCGTCAAAGCCGAATTCTCCCTTTTCCTGGCGAAGTTGTACCTGAAAGACGATTTGGAGCAGCATGTCGCCCAGTTCGTCTTTATGCTTCTCGGCATCGCCGGAATCAAGGGCGTCGATCAGTTCGTAACATTCCTCAATCAGGTACGGCTTGAGTGTTTCGAGGGTCTGCTCGCAATCCCAGGGGCAACCCTTTTCGGGGTTGCGCAACGTCCGCATAATTTCGAGAACACGATCAATGGGCTTTGTATTCATGGATGCGTTTGCTGGTTCGAATGGCACAGAATTCCGGGCCGCACATGGAACAATGATCGGCTTCGTCTTCGGCGCAGACACGGGTTTGTTCGTAACGTTTCCGGGCATGTTCCGGATCAAGGGAAAGGGAGAACTGGCGTTTCCAGTCAAAGGCCATGCGGGCGTCGGCCATGGCGTCATCGGCTTCCCTGGCTCCGGGCAGGCCTCGAGCCACATCGGCAGCGTGGGCGGCAATGCGATAGGCGATCACTCCCTGATGGACCTCTTCTCCCGTGGGGAGTCCGAGATGCTCGGCGGGCGTCACATAACAGAGCAGGCATGCGCCATGATAGGCGGCCGCCGTCGCGCCAATGGCGGAGGTGATGTGGTCGTAGCCCGGGGCGATGTCGGTGACGACCGGGCCGAGGACATAGAAGGGGGCGCCGTCGCAGATTTTCTGCTGGCGCTCCATATTCGACTGGATCTGGTTGAATGGGACATGGCCGGGTCCTTCAACCATGACCTGCACCCCGTCACGCCGGCACCAATGAACCAATTCGGCTAGGGTATCGAGTTCAGCAAACTGGGCGTCATCGCTGGCATCCGCCAGGCAGCCGGGCCGGAGCCCATCGCCCAGGGAGACGGTGACATCATGTTCGCGGCAGATTTCGATAATCTGATCCCAGTGGGTGAAGAGCGGGTTTTCTTTTTTATGAACCAGCATCCATTCCGCCATCAGCGAGCCGCCACGGCTGACGATGCCCAGCTTGCGTTTCATGGCCATGGGAACATGGTGCTGAAGCAGTCCGGCATGGAGAGTCATGAAATCGACCCCTTGTTCGGCCTGTTCTTTGATTACTTGAATCAGGATTTCCGCCGTGAGATCCATGGCTTTCCCCTTGAGGCGTGAGATGGCCTCATACAGGGGAACCGTGCCCAATGGGACAGGGCTGGCTTTTAACATCCCGGCGCGGATGGCGGCCAAGTCGGTTCCAACGCTGAGATCCATTACGAAATCAGCGCCTGCGTTCAGGGCGATCTTGAGTTTGCACAGTTCTTCGCCGGCTTCCGAGCGCTCGGTTGAGCGGCCCAGATTGGCGTTGACCTTGGTGCAGAAGGCTCGACCGGCAATGGCGGGGCGTGCCATGGGATGAGCCGGGTTAGCCGGCAAAACGGCCCGGCCGGAAGCAATTTCATCGCGGATTTTTGTGGCGGGAACGCCCTCCAGACGGGCCACGGTTTCCATGACCCCGGTGATATTTCCCTTGCGTGCTGCTATTAACTGTGTCGTCATTCGACTTCAGATTCCTTTCTTGAACGATTACGATACAGTATTGGTTTTGAGGGGTGGAGTCAATACAGCCACGATAATGCCACTAGACCCATGTAGACTAGGGGATGTTGATATGGTAAAGCTATCCGACATTTGGAAAGCAACTCAGGAGTCTGCTTATGAAGAAAAGAATGGCGACAGTGGCGCGGAAAACACGCGAGACGGACATCAAGGTATCGGTCAATCTCGACGGAACCGGGATCAGCAAGGTGGAGACGGGTATGCCGTTTCTGAACCACATGCTGGAATTGTTCTCAAAACACTCGCTGATCGACCTGACCGTGGTGGCCAAGGGCGATTTGGCCGTCGATTATCACCACACGGTCGAGGATCTTGGCCTGGTGCTCGGAGATGCCATGGATCAGTCGCTGGGGGACAGGAAAGGGATCACCCGCTATGGATGGTCATATATTCCCATGGATGACGCCTTGAGCCGGGCTGTCGTGGATTTGGGAGGACGCCCCTTTATGGTCTATGAGGTAGCCAACCGGACCCGGAAAATCCGTGATTTTGATCTGCTATTGATCCGTGAGTTCTTTCAGGCCTTTACGGTCAAGGCTCGGATGAATCTGCACATTGCCCAGTTATACGGCAAAGAGCCGCACCATGCCTATGAGGCCATTTTTAAAGCCGTTGCCCGGGCCCTGCGCGAAGCCTGCAAAAAGGACGCACGCGTCAAGGGAGTTCCTTCAAGCAAAGGGGCCATCTGATTTGAAAATCTATCCGGCGATCGATTTGAAGGACGGTATGTGTGTCCGACTTCGCCAAGGGCGGATGGATTCGGTGACCGTTTATTCCGAGGATCCTGTTGCGATGGCACGACAATGGGCGGATGCGGGTGGCGATTGGCTGCATGTGGTGGATCTGGATGGCGCTTTTGCCGGGCATCCGGTGCATTATGAGGTGGTCAAAGCCATGGCGGCGGCTATTTCCATTCCGGTGGAACTGGGTGGGGGACTGCGTACGGATGCGGACATCCGCCGAATGTTGGATGCGGGGGTTCGCCGGGTCATTCTGGGAACCCGGGCCTGCGCCGATCCGGAGGCCTTGGCGGCCCTGGTAAAAACTTTTGGCGATCAGATTGCGGTGGGGATTGACGCCCGTAATGGGAAAGTGCAGGTCAAGGGGTGGGTGGATACGACCGATACCCTGGCCGTGGATCTTGCCATCAAAGCGTCTGCCGCTGGGATCAGCACCATTATCTATACCGACACGGCCACGGACGGAATGTTGACAGGCCCGAATCTGGATGGCGTTCGGACTCTCTGCCGCAGGGTGAAGTCAAATGTCATTGCCTCGGGCGGAATTTCGCAGTGTGGCGATATCGCCGCTCTCGCTTCGTTACAACTAGCCAATCTTGAGGGAGTCATTGTCGGTAAAGCCCTCTATGAGGGCGCGGTCACCATTCCCTCCATGAAGGCGGCTCTAAAGCCGGCCGCCTCATCATGATGATCGAGTCACGAGTTGAACGGCTTGCCTCCGGAATTCGCGTGGTTACGGCCCCCATGCCGCATGTGGAAAGCGTGTCCATGGGCGTTTGGGTTGGCGCCGGGGGACGGTGTGAAAGCCAGGCGCAGTCCGGAGTCAGTCATTTCCTTGAGCATATTGTTTTCAAGGGGACGGCCCGGCGTACAGCTCGTGAGATTTCCCAGGACATTGAGGGGCGGGGAGGCGACATTAACGCCTTTACGCAGGAAGAGAGCACCTGTTACTACGCCCGTGTGGCGGCTCCCCATACTTGGCAGGCGCTGGATGTGCTGCTGGATATCGTCCGTCATCCGCGTCTGTCGCCCTCAGATATCAAAAAGGAGCGTGCCGTCATCATTGAGGAAATCATGATGGTTCGGGATCAGCCGCACCAGCAGGTGGAAGAAATGCTGGGCGAATTGATGTGGAAGGATCACCCTTTGGGGCGGCCCCTGGCGGGCACCTGCGAGACAGTGCGGGCGATCGGGCGCGAGGCGCTTCTGGCCCATATGCGCCGTCATTATGTGCCATCGAATATGGTCGTTGCATTCGCCGGAAAAGTGGATCATGACTCCTGTGTTGAATGTGTCCGGACGGCCTTTTCGGCTACTGGGCGCCAGGCGGCGCGTCACTTTGCGCCGGTGGGGAAGTCCATTGCACGAAAGCCGCTGCAGGTGATGTCAAAGGATGTTGAACAGGCGCATCTCGCGTTGGGGTTCCGCAGTTTCGGACGCACGGATTCCCGCCGCTTCGCCTTGAAGCTTTTCAGCGTGATTTTGGGTGAGAATATGAGCTCACGGTTGTTCCAAGTGGTACGGGAACAGTATGGGCTGGCCTACGCCATTCAATGCGGTGGCCACTTGTTTCAAGATACGGGCGCTTTTGTCATTACGGGCGGGCTGGATCGGGATCGCCTGGAGCGCGCGATGGCCCTGATCGCGCGCGAACTACGACGGATCAGGGACAAGCCTGTTGGCAAGGGAGAATTGGAACGGGCGCGCGATTATTCCATCGGGCAGATCCAGTTGGGTTTGGAAAGCACCACCAGCCAGATGATGTGGGTGGGTGAACATATTCTGGCCTACGGGCGGGTCAAGACGCCGGAGGAGGGGATTCGTGCCTTGAAAACAGTCACGGCTCAGGATATTCAGAGGCTGGCATGCCAACTCTTGCGACCGGATCGGGCCAGTCTGGCCCTGGTGATGCCTGATGTGGAAGGCAAGGCGACGGCGCCACTCAAGAAATGGATGGGTTCTCTGTGAAACTTCGAGGAAAGACGGCTTTGGTGACCGGCGGAGCGGTCAGGATTGGAAAGGCGATTTGCGAGGCGCTGGCGGACGAGGGGTGCAATGTGGTCATCCATTGCAGTCGGTCGGTGACGGCGGCAGAGCAACTCGCCAAAATGATTCGAGCCCGCGGCGTGAAGGCATGGGTGGTCAGGGAGGCGATTGATTCGGAAGCCGACTGCCGTTCATTGATGTCCTCCGCGCTCAAGGTGGCCAAGCATCTCGATATCCTGGTAAATAATGCCGCCGTGTTCCATAAGAACCGGTTAACGACGGTGACGGAATCAAAGTTGAAAGTCGAGTTTGGAATCAACCTGTTTACCCCGGTGCTACTGACACGGTTTTTTGCGGAACAGACGCGGCAGGGCGCGGTTATCAATCTTCTTGACCGGCGGATCGAGGCGAAGGATCCTGATTGTCTTCCCTATTCCCTATCAAAAAAAGGGTTGGCGTCGTTTACCGCGGAGGCAGCTGTTGCTCTGGCGCCGGGGTTTACGGTCAATGCGGTGGCGCCGGGAGCGGTATTGCCGCCACCGGGGAAAGGGGCTCGGTATCTGCATGACCGGGCGGGCCGGGTGCCGCTCGAATGCCGGATTTCGCCCCAGGATGTGGCGGCCGGGGTGGTGGCGCTGCTGAAACTGGACGGGGTTACCGGCCAGACGCTTTTTATTGACGGAGGTCAGCATTTGCTCGGAAACGGTGTGTGAAGGATAAGCGAGGTGTCAGATGGACGATTGGCAGATTGAAGGCGAGATGACGATGACGATCACCCATGGAGCGGTCGGAAGCTCCCTGTTCGGACAAAAACATAAGGCCTATCTTGAGTATAAAAACGAAAGCGGCCAGCACCAATTTCCGCTCGATGCGCCACAGGCGATCATAGGTCGCTCGAAGCAGGCCGATTTACGTGTGGATGATCATTACATTTCAAATATGCATGCCCGAATCCTGGTCATTCATAACTTTTATTTTATCGAGGATCTTAACAGTCGCAACGGGATACTGGTGAACGGCAAGACGGTTAAATTTTTACGTCTGGCCAACGGAGATGTGGTCGGCATCGGGCACGCCTCGCTCCGGTTTGTTGAGTTGGATACCATCGATCGCAACTACATAAAAAAGCTGAACCTGGAAGCAGTCCAGGCGCTGGCTCTGGCGGTTGAAGCCAAGGATCCTTATACCAAGGGACATTCTGAACGCGTTTCGGAAGTCGCTGAGAATTTGGCCAGCCGGTTGAAACTGCCTGAAGCCCATGTTGAGCGTGTCAAAATCGCCGGAATTTTACATGATATCGGTAAAATCGGGGTGCCTGAGGCGATCCTTCAGAAGAAGGGCAAACTGGATGAGGCCGAAATCGAGATCATTCAGAGGCATCCGATTGAGGGACTCAATATTCTTAAGCCTCTGGACTTTCTGGCTGACATTCTGCCGGCCGTGGGTGGGCATCATGAACGCTATGACGGGCGGGGTTATCCCGCTGGAGCCAAAGGGGACGCGATCCCTTTGTGGGCGCGCATTATCCAGGTGGCCGATACCTTTGATGCCATGACCTCGAACCGTCCTTATCGCGAGGCGTTTTCAAAGGTTCAGGCAAAAGGGGAGATAGAACGGTGTTCCGGAACCCAGTTTGATCCTGAAGTTGCCTGCGCCATGCTGGAGATACTTATATGATTTATGAAGCTATTCGGAAGGATGTTTGTGACGCCAACAGGACTCTTGAAAAAAACGAACTCGTTTTCTTAGGCAGGGGAGAGGTAAGCGGAATTGATCGTGAACGTGGGGTAGTGGTGGTGAAGCCGGCTGCCATTCCTCATGCCGATCTGACTCCGGAAGATATGCTGGTGCTTGATCTGTCGGGGGCCATAGTGGAAGGCAACCTGCTGCCGGGGCCGGATGCTATCACGCATTTACACCTCTACCAGTCTTGGACGGCGGTGAATGCCATCGCCAGCCTTTACAGTACGTATGTCTCCATGTTTGCCCAGGCCCTGCGTCCGATTCCCTGTCTTGGGGCCACGCATGCTGCGCATTTTAAGGGCGAAATCCCTGTCACACGTGTGTTGCGCAAACCTGAATTGGAGCGCAGTTACGAGAAGTCATTGGCGGCATTGATCCTGGAAAAGCTGGGGCGTCTTAATCCGCTCGAAGTCCCGGCGGCGTTGGTCGCGAATCATGGCGCGATGGCATGGGGTAAAACCTTGCGCGATGCGGGGCAAAAAGCATTGGCGGCGGAGAGACTGGCACGTGTGGCTTTTGGAACGTTGCAGTTGGCGCCAACCATCCAGCCGATCCCGGCTATGCTGATGGATCGAAGTTTTTCCGATCACGCCTAAGTTCAAACGTAATCCGCGCCAAACAACTCAGTGACACGCTTCTGGACATCCTTGATGGCCTCGGCTTGGTCGGCGGGGCAGATCAGGGTAGCTTCGGGTGTATGGATGACAATCAGATCCTTGCAGCCGACGGTGACAATCAGGTGTTTCGGGTCACTCGATGCCACGAGCATTCCGGTGCTTCCCGGAAGCAGCGATTTACCTTCACCGGTTGCGTTCTGGCTCTCGTCTTTCGGACAGGTGAGGGCAAACGATGGCCAGGAGCCGACATCCAGCCATTTCAGGGGCATGGGGACGGCTGCCACTTTTACCGCCTGATCATGGGACGCAGGCTCCATGACGGCAAAATCAACACTGATTTTCTTCAGGGAGGGATAGACTTCATCCAGAATCGCCTTTTGTTTCGGAGTGTCCCAGGCATCGGCAATTTTCGTCAAACCGGCGTAGGTCTCCGGTTGGTAGCGGCGGATGCAGTCAAGCAGCGTGGAGGCACGCCAGATAAACATTCCG
Organism: bacterium; assembly: GCA_037132275.1. Taxonomy (GTDB): domain Bacteria; phylum Verrucomicrobiota; class Kiritimatiellia; order CAIKKV01; family CAITUY01; genus JAABPW01. The sequence continues at coordinate 715 of JBAXPK010000021.1, read as the reverse complement.
CTGTTCCAGAGAAACCTTGATGGGCCGGACTTGAAATAGCGATCAGCCAAATCGGCGGCAGGTTTTTCCTTGAACTGCTCCACGATCGAAGCGCCAGTTCCGAGCGATTGACCCAGTTGAAGATAGCCATAGCCTGTGGCGGCGTGCGTTGGGGCAATACCGAAAGTGACCAAGGCATTCGGGATCTGCTCCGCGAGCCGATAACCCTGATCCACGATTTTGAGAAACTGATCGATGGGCTCGATGATGTGGTCGGCCGTGAAAATGGCGATGACGGCATCCGGGTCGGACTTGGCCAGAATGGCGGCGCTGAAGCCGGCGGCGCTCAAGGTGTCGCGGGCGCAGGGCTCGCCCAGATACTGGGTGGCGCCCAGTTCGGGAAGCGCCTTACGGATCAGGGCTTCCTGTTTATTCGCCGCGCAGATATAGCGCTGCGGGGTTGGGACGAGCCCTTCCAGTCGTTGAACGGCGATTTGAAGAAGGCTTTTCCCTTTGATAAACGGAAGCAGTTGTTTGGGTGAGCGCTCCCGGCTCATCGGCCACAGCCGTGTCCCCGCTCCACCCGCCATAATTACTGCATATCTCATATCACGATGCTCCCACTCTCAAGATTCATCCTTAATGCTAGCCCTACTGGCACCCCCGGCAAGGTTCGAACTTGCGACCGCCGGATTAGAAATCCGATGCTCTATCCAGCTGAGCTACGGGGGTAAAG
>JBAXPK010000020.1:0-45070 GCA_037132275.1 bacterium | reverse complement strand
TAAGGGTTGTCGTAGGAATCAGGCACTATTAGTATGTCCCTGGATTTCTTTCCCTCGGCGTTCGAAGACAATAATTAAAATGAAATACCTGATCAGATTATTGACGGTCATCGCGGCGACTGGGTGCCAAAAAGCCGCAGTATCTGTTGAGTCGGCACTTCGCCCTGAAGATTTCCTGTCAGACTCGGCACGAGTTGAACTCCACCTGCCGCAAAAGACAGAACTGACACTTGCAGACAAGACTGACATGGAGTACGTCAAGAAGGTGTCGCCGGAGACGATCAAAGCTGTAGAGACGTTCCTCAAGCCGACAGGCAGAGACATCCAGATAAGCGCAGCTCGTCCCGTTGGCGATTACTTACTTCTATGGATTGCATTTCCCAAAGTGGATGACGGCGGAGTTGACTTGATCTTTTCCACGAGGGAGAAGAAGGTTGTTGGTACATTCTGCGGGGGTTACCGAGGATGAGAAACTCCGAACCAAGCGATGCGCCCGCGGCCGGTCGCTGGAAAGTAGGAGTCCTTGGACAGGCGACCGTAGGTGATCGCTAACGTTGGACAAAGGAGAATAACATCCATCTTTCTGGTGAACGTAAAGGAGAAAAGTGTCTCGTTGTCCTTCCTGTTGGCAAAACGTTCAACAAAGCGTCTGATGCGACTTCGGAACCCGCGCCGGGCGCGGGTTCCGAAGTCGCATGGAGGCTGACGTCGCCATGAAGATGAAAATGAGTAGACACTCGGCCATATTGCTGGTGCTTACCGCTCTTGTATGCGAAGGCACGTGGAGTTTTGCGGCCTCACCGGCTAAAGACGCCTACGAGTTATACCGGACTGGCAACACTAACCAACAACAGGCATGCATCGAAAGACTTGTTGCCATGTCTGACGAGGGATTGCCCTATCTCGACAAGCTGCTGGCGTTCGAAGAAAAGAAAGAGTGGTCAGAGGCGCAAAATCTGCTCATCGATGCTGTGGTCTGCATTGGGACAGAAAGGGCGGCGGATGTGCTGATGGCCAGGGCACAAAACTACAGGTGCAGGGTTGGATGCGTTGACATGACTCCAAGGTTGGCCAACGCCTTGGCGAGGATGGGCAACAAGGGGCTAAGCCGACTCCTGATTCTCTCGAAACAAACCGAAGCCTACAGGGAGCCATGGTTTATGCCCGAGTGGCGCGCAGAGAAGTTCATCTGGTTCCCGAAGAAGCAGTGGCGCCCCACGCGCGCCGCAGGTGCGGCGTGTGTGGCGGTGGCATCGGTGAATGATCCTGCCGCAGTACCCACGCTTGTCGCGCTGATTGACTCGCCGAAGTTTCGCGACACTGCTTTTCTCGCGCTCGCAACGATGAAATCGGGAGGGGGCGAGGAAAAGGCTGTTCGACACTGGGAGAATGAACGGAATCCGGTTGCTCTCAAGTACCTGTTGGTTGTGGATCGAGAAAAGTATTTGCCGCTTCTTCGGGAGAAACTCAAGTTTCTGGACGATGAACTTGCGAAAAAGAAATTGGGCGATAGTGACTGGATTGTCAAAGTCGTGTACGACCTCGGTGGTGACTCGGAGGCCAACGGGACACTCAAGCGGTATGTTGAATCCAAGTTGTGGAACAAGGAAAGACCAGTGTCGTTGGCCATCCTGGCCCTTGGCCGGTCGAGAGATCCAGGCGTAAAGACCATGCTTCTGGACCTTCTCAAGGATTCAACCCAACTCTCACATTCCGACGGGCCGCCCAGGTTGTACATGGGGAGCGGACGCGGGTTTGGTACACCAATGTCCATGGTTGCAGTAAAAGCTCTTCAAGAACTTGGTGATCCGTCAGTGATCCCAGCGATAGAGCAAAACATGTCGACTGTGCCTCCGGAGATAGAGAACGACGAGATGAATAAGGGGGAATGCAGACGATTCTTTGAAAATGTGCTCACCACTTTGCGGTCTAAAGAAAAGGCGAACCCGGCGCCGGAGGATACGGCTCGCAAGCTCGCCGTTCCACAGCGCTGACCGTTGGGTCTATAAGAATTATTGAAAATCGAGGATAAAAAGCATAATTTACTTACATGAAAACGATGCGATATGTGTATTGGCAAGAAGAGGATATGTGGATGGGGCACTTGGAAGAGTACCCTGACTATATGACTCAAGGGGAAACGCTGGAAGAACTTCAGGAGAATCTGAAGGATATTTATGACGAACTTGCCAGTGGTTCCATTCCTCATGTCCGGCATGTTGCGGAACTTCAGTTCGCATGAAACGGATTGATCTCATTCGCCAACTTGAACAAGACGGTTGCGTTTTCATCCGCCATGGCGGGCGGCATGATTGGTATCAGAATCCCAGAACGGGTGCCTGTCAGCCCATTCCTCGACACCGGGAAATCAAGGATCATCTTGCCCGGCATATCATCCGGAAATTGGAAACCTGACCCAACCAAGCGGCGCACTTTACGCTCGCAAGCTCGCGAAAGTGACCGCCAACGTTCGCATCAGGAAAATGATCAGAAAGTTGATTTGAAATACAGATACAGTGCGGCTATGGGATCATTTTAATTCCACGAGGCGCCAGGAAACCCAGTCGAGGGGAATATCGCCCAAGTAGGTTCGGGCGCATATAAACAATCGCTCGGGGTGCTCCAGAAGATCGAAAGGAATTTCAGCTTCGATATCCCGCTTGTGATGCGACACCGTGACGTATTTTCCCGGCAGACGCAGGTGCTGGTTATGGACGGTGTAACCCAGGATTCCGACCTCCAGCCGTATCTTGGGCATCTTCTCGAAAGGGACGTCGTGGCGGTATCCAAAAACCTGAATGGCGGCTGAAACCGTATCGCCCAGGGGGCGTGACAGGGTGATGGAGAGCTTGACGCTATTGGTCGTCACCTGGATGTGGCGCCACTCAAGGCCGACAAAACCATTTCGCTCGGACTCGGTTAAATGGTTTTCTTCATCACGTTCATCAGGGTGGGGAGATGCGCCTGGCGATAGTGTTATCTTGGGATGGGGCGCAGACGGGTCCGGGATCGGTAGGATGATTTTTTCGAAATCACCAAAAAGTTCGTTTGTTCGCATGAAGGACTCGAGATAGCGCGTGGCATATTCAAATTGCGACCGATGGGCTCGTAACGCCTTTTCCTTGCCAGCAATCAAGTCCGGCGACAATCCGAACTCGCGCCACGCAATATCATCCTCAAAAAAGGTCGGTGGCACCAGGGGAAGGCCCGGGTGGTCGCCGCGCGGTTCCGGCCAGCGGGGGAAATGAACCATATAGGGGAAAACCTCGGGGTGCATTTCTTTTTCCAGAGTCCAGAGGGTTAGTTGGGTGAAACAGTAGAGAGCCCGGTGGTCCACATTGAAGTCCGCCGGGTGAGATACAAATATTTTGGTTGGTTTGAAGGCACGGAACAGGGTGGTAAGATCCCGGACGATCTCCTGACCGCGATACGGGGCGCCGGGTCGCAAGGCGTTGGAATAGGGTACTGAGGGGGTATGGGTCATCATGCTTTCGAAGGGCGGAACATCACCCCAGTGGTTGATCCAGATGTGGAGGGTACCGAAATCGGGATAGCCCAGGAAGGTGAGTTGGTTGGTTCCCAAACCCAGCAAGGTGGCCGAGGCAACGGCCTCATCGTGCCGCATCAGTCCCATCTGCCTGACGGCACCGGGGAGTAGGACGGCATGTTTGCGGTAAATCAGGAACGACCACTCATTGTTGTCACCGTAAGTGAGGTAGATAACATGAACGGGTAGTTTTAAGGCCACGCTTCTTTGGATGATCCCGCCACAGCCAAGAACCTCGTCATCGGGGTGCGGGGCAAGGATGAGAATACGGTCGGAAGGCACCAGGGACACGGGGTTGGCCGGGGAACGTTCGGGTGTGGCCAGGCAGGGGACTGCAAGGAGGACGAGCAGGATTAATCCCAGCAGGTAACGTGTCTTTTGGCCCGACCGTCCTCTATGATGCATTAACGTGAACATCGCGAACTCCATGACTGATAGGCAGAGTTTCATGCTACTCAGAAAGTGGCTTGAAGTCCAGACGCTCAATAAAGGTGTCATCCGACATTGCGGTAGCATGACTGATGTGATGTACTTTCAAGAAGTGAAAAGCTGGAAACGCGCATGATGAAACAGAAGTCGATCAAATCATCCATCCCTCCCTGGCCGCGTGAACTGGTTCGCTGGTTTGAGGGGGAACATCGCCCTATGCCGTGGCGGAGTGATCCTTCGCCCTATAAGGTCTGGATCAGCGAGATCATGCTGCAACAAACGCAGGTGGTGACGGTCATTCCTTATTTCGACCGGTTTATTGCCAGGTTTCCGTCCTTTAAGGCGCTGGCGGCGGCGGATCTTCAGGAGGTGCTGAAACTTTGGGAGGGGCTGGGATACTATACCCGCGCCCGGAATCTTCATCATGCGGCTAAGGCTATTATTGAAAACCATGGCGGAAAACCACCCCAAACAGCGGCGGGCTTGCGTGCGTTGCCGGGAATTGGTCCATATACCGCCGCCGCCATTGCCAGTATCGCCTTCGGGGAGGCGGTTCCTTCGGTGGACGGGAATGTCTTGCGGGTGTGCAGTCGGGTGTGGGGCCTCGCCACTCCCTTGCGCGACAAAGCGCTGGCAGACGATGTCAGGGCGCGATTGGTGCCCCTCATCCGCACCGTCAACCCCTCGCATTTTAACCAGGCGCTGATGGAGACCGGCGCCTTGATCTGCAAGCCGCGAAATCCGCACTGCGACCAGTGTCTGTTGTCGCGGTGGTGTGTGGCATTCAAAACCCATCGCACGGGAGAACTGCCGGTAGTGGAGAGGGCGTCGAAGGTTCCGCACTACCGGATCGCCGTTGGTGTGATTTGGAAAAAAGGGCTGATCCTGATTGCGCGCCGGGACGAGAAACAGATGCTGGGCGGCTTGTGGGAGTTTCCCGGCGGCAAGCAGAAGAAAGGCGAGACGCTGGAACAGACGGCCGTCCGGGAGATTAAGGAGGAGACGGGACTTATGGTTCGGATAGGGGCGCCCTATGCCACCGTGAAGCACGCCTATTCCCATTTCAAGATCACGATGACGGCCTTCCGGTGCGACTGGCTGTCCGGGCGGGCATCTCCCAAGGCCTCCGTGGAGGTTAAATGGATTCTTCCGGCTGATCTGGCCAACTATCCCTTGCCAAGAGCCAACCGTCGGATCGCGGAGGCTATCAGGTGATCCGTTTGGGGCTGGTAAACTGCGACCGAGAGAGAGTATGCTCTGCATCCATGACACTGCGTGTGAGACCATGAAAATCATTGATTGTGACTATCTGGTATTGGGGAGCGGCATCGCCGGGCTCATGTCGGCTTTGCATCTGTCAAAGCATGGCCGGGTTCTGGTCGTCACCAAAAAAGGGCGGGCGGAAAGCAATACCAACTATGCCCAGGGTGGTATTGCCTGTGTGATGGATCTGGATGACAGTTTTGCGCAGCATGTCCGGGATACCCTGGATGCGGGGGCCGGGTTGTGTGATGAGGATGTGGTTCGGGAAATTGTCAGCAATGGCCCAGAGCGGATTGCGGAATTGGAACGATTCGGTCTTCATTTTTCGGGCGAGACCGGAGGTAATGGGCGCATCTATGACTTGGGGCGTGAGGGCGGCCATTCCCAGCGTCGCGTGTTGCATGCTGGGGATATTACCGGGATGGCGGTGGAAAAAGTTCTTTTGGGTCAGGCCCAGGCATGTCCGACCATCTCCATACTTGAACATTGCATGGTCATCGACCTCATAACGACGGGGTGGCTTGCGGACCGGGCGGCTTCCGATGGTCAGCCGGATCTGTCGACGGAGGAGAATCGCTGCGTCGGTGTCTACGCGCTCGATGAGAATACCGCCGAGATTTTTGCCATACGCGCCTGTGCCACGGTGCTTGCCACGGGTGGCGGCGGCAAGGTGTATCTTTATACCAGCAATCCGGATATTGCCACAGGGGACGGGGTGGCGATGGCTTGGCGGGCTGGAGTGCCCATAAAAAACATGGAGTTCATCCAGTTTCATCCCACCATTTTACATCACCCGAGAGCAAAGTCGTTTTTGATCAGTGAGGCGGTACGTGGGGAAGGAGCCGTCCTGGTGGATGGGGATGGCAAGCCGTTCATGGATTCGTACGATTCACGGGGATCCCTCGCGCCCCGGGATATTGTGGCGAGGGCGATTGATCGCGAAATGAAGCTGAGTGGCGCGCCCTGTGTTTATCTCGACATCCGCCATCATCCCGTCGATTTCCTGATCAACCGGTTTCCGAATATTTATGCGCGCTGCCTGTCACTGGGGATCGACATGGCCAAGGATCTGATTCCGGTTGTTCCCGCCGCCCATTATTTTTGTGGCGGGGTAGAGGCCACGGTCGATGGCCGGACCGCAATGCAGGGGCTTTTTGCCTGCGGTGAGGTGGCTTGCACAGGGTTACATGGGGCGAACCGGCTCGCCAGTAATTCCCTCCTCGAGGCCGTGGTCTGTGCCGCCAAGATGGCTGATCATCTGGGACAAATGGAACACCGGGATATCCGTTCCGTGAGTATTCCGTGCTGGGAATATGGCGCGGCGGTTCCCAGTGATGAAAGCATTGTCCTGGAGCACAATTGGAATGAGGTTCGGACCTGCATGTGGGATTATGTCGGGATCGTCAGGTCCAACAAACGACTTGAGCGTGCTGCCCGTCGCATTCGAAATCTACGGAAGGAAATCCGCCAGTATTACCTGGATTACCTGGTGACGCCTGACATCCTGGAGCTTCGGAATATTGCGGATGTGGGTGAACTGATCATACGATCGGCCCAACTCCGCAAGGAGAGCCGTGGTCTTCACTATACCCTCGACTATCCGGAGCGGAGTGACGAGTCCGCACGCCACGACACAGTCATTCAAGATGCGCCTGGCGGTGGACTCGATTAACAACCGTATTTTAACGCTTCGAGAACTGGAAGCGTTTGCGAGCGCCCGGCTGACCGTATTTCTTGCGTTCCTTCATGCGGGAATCACGGGTCATACAGCCGCTGGCCTTGAGCACTCCGCGCAGCGAGGCGTCCGTCAGTTGTAAGGCCCGGGAGATGGCGTGGCGAAGTGCGCCGGCCTGTCCCACGGTACCACCGCCGGTGAGGCGCGCGGTCAAGTCAAACTTGGTGAGTGTGTCGGTCAGCTTCATGGGTTGCTCGATAAACTTGATGACAGCCTCATTGCCGAAATAGATCGTCGGCGTTTTGCTGTTGACAACCCATATACCGGTGCCGGGGGTGAGACACACCCGTGCGACCGATGTTTTCCTGCTGCCTGATGCGCGATATTTTTCGACTTTTTCGACCACGTGGATACCCTCGTTACTTGATCTCGATTACTTTAGGACTTTGAGCCGCATGAGAGTGCTCAGCGCCCGCAAATACTTTCAAACGTTTAATGATCTTCCGGCTCATATGGTTGCCCGGAAGCATTCCCTCAACCGCCTTGGTGATCATGCGATCAGGATGGCGTTCGCGCATGAGCGCAACCGTCGTGGTCTTATGACCGCTCCGGAAACCCGTATAACGTTCATAAAGCTTCTGTTCGTTTTTGTCGCCGGTGAGCTTCACGTTCTTGGCATTTATGACGATGACAAAGTCGCCCGTGTCAATGTGGTTCGTAAAGGTCGCCTTGGTGCGCCCGCGAAGCAGATTGGCGACTTTGACCGCCATCCGGCCCAAGGGCTTTTCCGACGCGTCAACGATATACCAATTACGCTTGATTTCACCCTCTTGGGGTAGAGATGTCTTCATTCTTTTTTCAACCTTTCAGACCGTAAAAAGCGCGCTTGTTTACTTCATTATGGGGGGGTGTGTCAACCACTATTTCCACCGGATCGCTTCTTTCGTCAGCCGCAAGGCTTGAGGAAAAGCTGCATAAAGTAATACAGAACCATACCGAGGATCGCGGCAGAAAGAAAGTAGAATCGGGGCTGGTCCAGATCAAGAATGAGGGCGAGTTGAGAAGGCCCTCTTGCCAATATGTTCATGTCTCGACAATTTTGAGACGGTTAATATATGGTGAGCCCCAAGGACTGGGAGGCGGATATGGCGGAATCAATTTTAACGGTGGCAAGTCGCGACCTGAAAACCATGGCCGGGCAAACGGTGCGGTTGCGCGGGTGGGTGCAGGGGAAACGGTCAGGAGGGAAGGTTGTTTTCCTGCTGATCCGGGACGGGACCGGCTTGTGCCAGTGTATTGTCGAGGGTGCCGTCGAGGATGCCTTCGCGAAGGCGAACGAGGTGACGCAGGAATCCTCGTTGACGGTCACCGGATTGGTCCGGCTTGACGACCGTGCGCCCGGTGGCGCGGAACTGGCGGTTTCGGCAATTGAGGTGTTGCAGATTTCCAAGGAGTATCCGATCAGCCGGAAAGCGCATGGCATCGATTTCCTGATGGATCACCGTCATCTGTGGCTGAGATCCCCGCGCCCCGCCGCCATTTTACGGGTGCGCCATACCGTCATCCGGGCCATTCGTGATTTTTTCGACTCGAACGGATTCACTCTGGTCGATATGCCCATCCTGGTCCCCGGCGCCGGGGAAGATCGCCAGTCCCTGTTCCCTGTGGATTATTTTGGCGAGAAACTGTTCCTGAGCCAGACGGGACAACTCTACCTGGAAAGCGCCTGCATGTCGCTGGGCAAGGTCTACTGTTTTGGGCCGACCTTCCGGGCCGAGAAATCAAAGACGCGCCGCCATCTGACGGAGTTCTGGATGGTGGAACCCGAGGTGGCCTTTGCCGAGTTGGAAGAGGTAATGGCGTTGGCCGAGGATCTGATCTGCGCCATTGTGGCCGCCGTGCTGGAGAAGAATCGGCCCGACCTCGATGTTTTGAATCGCGATGTGTCGGTTCTGGAGAAAATCGTGAAGCCGTTTCCCCGGATGACCTACACGGAGGCGGGCGAGTTGTTGCGGGGATCGGCGATCCGCCAAAAATTGGAGCAGGAACTGGAACAGGAAAAAGGCCGGTTGCAGTCGCTTATCAAGGAGCTTGAGGCGGCGGAAGCCTCACTGGCAACGGCGAAAAAAGGATGGCAGCAGGAGAAGCAGGAGACGCGCGTCCGTGAGCTTCGTGAGGATATTCATGAGCTTGAGCAGGAAATTGCGGTGCGTCCGGAACATCTCCGGCTGGCCCAGTCGTTTGCCTGGGGGGAAGATTTGGGCGGGAGCGACGAGACCCTTGTGTCGCGTCAGTTTGAGCGCCCCGTGTTTGTCACCGAATATCCGCGCGACGCCAAGGCCTTTTATATGAAGGTCTCGCCCAACGATCCCCGGACTGTCCGGAACTTTGATCTCCTGGCGCCGCAAGGGTACGGTGAGATCATTGGGGGCAGCCAGCGGGAGGAAAACCCCGACGTCATTGAGGCCAGCATGAAGGCCAAGGGGCTGCGTCCGGAGGATTATTCCTGGTACCTGGATCTCCGTCGCTACGGCAGTGTGCCGCACGGCGGGTTCGGGTTGGGGGTGGAGCGGACACTAACCTGGCTTTGTGGCCTCAAGCACGTTCGTGAAACAATTCCCTTCCCGCGCACCATGGGACGGGTGTATCCGTAATATCGCCGGGATTATTGATGGAACCCGATACCGTGATTATTGCGTCTGCCTTGGCTTGACACGTGGAATAGGGGGCACTATGGTTCCATCGATATTTTTGTGACATCATCAGATTTCGCGAAATCAGGGTAAGGAGAGTCAGTCGTGATTAAAGCTAAAGTTATTGGCGCCGGCGGCTATGGCGGCGTGGGAATTATTGAACTTCTGGCAGCGCATCCTGAAGCCAAGATGACCTGCCTGGTGGATGTCACCGATGTCGGGGCGCCGATCAGCGCGCTCTACCCGCATCTGACCGGTTTTTGCGACATGGTCATCGTGGATCCCTCGGATCCTGTGGCGAAGCAACCCGTGGACGTGGTCTTTACCGCCACCCCGGATGGCGTGGGAATGAAATTGGCGCCCGAGATCCTGGCCAGCGGCGCCAAACTGGTGGATTACAGCGGCGATTTCCGCTTCAATACCGCCGAGAGTTATGCCGAATATGCCAGCCGGATCGGGCGCGAAACCCGGCATGCGTCGCCGGATATTCTGGCCGAGGCCGTCTACGGGGTGGCCGAACTCCATCGTTCCAAGATTAATTCCAAGCGGCGGGTGGTCGGCAATCCGGGCTGTTTTGCGGTCAGTTGCATCCTGGGGCTTTCGCCGGCGGTGAAGCATGGGTTGATTGATCCGTTCAGCGCTATTTGTGACTGCAAAACCGGCGTATCCGGCGCGGGGAAAAAGCCGAACGCGGCCTTCCATTATCCGGCCCGGTATGACCATATGAACGTCTATAAACTCGCCGGCCATCAGCACGTCTGCGAAATCGAGCGGGAACTCAGTTTGCAGGCGGGCACGGATATCCGGGTGACGTTTACCGCCCAGGTGGTTCCGGTGTGCCGGGGCATTATGTCGAGCCTGTATGGACAGTTGAAGGCCGACACCAAGGTCGCGGATGTGATCGCCCTGTATCGTGAATTCTACAAGGACAGCGGATTTGTCCGTATCTATGACCGGTCCGCCAGCGTTGGTTCCATGCACGTTCGTGGAACGAATTTCTGTAACCTGATCGTCGATGTGGATGCCCGCACGCGTAAATTGCGGGTGATCTCGCACATTGACAATCTGGTGAAGGGGCAGGCGGGCTCCGCGCTCCAGAATATGAATCTCCTCTTTGACCTGCCGGAATCGACCGGGTTGATGCGGGCTGGAATGTATCCTTAAAAGAATGAATTTATGGAATAAAGGGCGCTCGACAGGCGTTGGGCGGATGGACGTCGCGAAACAGTAAGCACAAGGAAATGATCATGGAAGAAGCTAAAACAATTATTACGGATGATGTTGAAATTACGGGTTCGATCAAATGCACCAGCAGCGTCAAATTGGCCGGAAAACTGAATGGGGATCTCAGCACGACGGGCGATGTGTCGGTTGAAAAGGGCGCCGCCATCAAGGGTAATGTGATTGCCTCGTCTATTGTGGTTCAGGGTATGATCAAGGGTAATATCACTGCCAAGGAGCGCATTGAGCTCAAGGGGAACGCCCGTGTTTCCGGTGATATCAAGGCCAAGCGTCTGGTTGTGGAAGAAGGGGTCAGTCTGGTCGGTAAGTCCGAGATTACGCCCGTGGACTCTGTTTCCGGTGAACTGCCCGGTGATATTGACACGCCGGTGGTGGGCGTGGATGAGGCGGCAAAAACGGATGATGACGGCCTCAAGGCGGCCATCCCGTCTCGTCCCGCGATGGATCCACGCGCCCGGACCGGGCAACTATTTGCCCGCAAGTAAGGGGTTGGGGTAAGTCTAATTTTGGAAAAACAGGAGGGGGTGACGGATGTCGGTAAAACATGGTCTGGGGCGCGGATTAAGCGCTTTAATCAAGGATTCCCCCGCTGTAGCCGCTTCAACGGCTGCGCCTGCCGGGGCTGGATTGCTGATGGTGGAGACGATCAAAATCCGCCCGAGTCCCTTTCAGCCGCGCCGGGTGTTCGTCAAGGAATCGCTGGATGAACTGGCGGCCTCCATTCGCGAACATGGTGTGTTGGAGCCTGTCCTGGTTCGGAAGGTCGAGGACGGCTATGAGTTGATCGCCGGCGAGCGGCGCTGGCGGGCCGCTCAGGAAGCGGGCTTGAAACAGGTTCCCGTGATCGTGCGGGAGGCGGCCGACCTGGAGGCGCTTGAGATCGGCCTGATTGAGAATCTGCAGCGGGCGGATCTGAATGTCATTGAGGAGGCCGAAGGCTATCAGACCCTGGCTGATGCCTTCAAGTTGACCCAGGATGAGATTGCCAAAAAGGTCAGCAAGGCCCGCGCCTCAGTGGCCAATGCTTTGCGCCTGCTATCTCTCCCCAAGGAAGTGAAGAAGTTCCTGTCAGAGGGGTTGATCTCGTCCGGACATGCCAAGGTGTTGCTCGGGATTCCTACTGAGCCTGAGCAGTGCCTGATGGCGGAACGTATCATCAAGGACGGGCTTTCGGTCAGGGAACTGGAGAAGATCGTCGAACATTCCCGCCGCGTCCCCCGGAAAAAAAGAGAGGGGAAAGAGGATATTCCTGCCAGTCATCTGGTGTATCTCACCGACAAGTTGCACCAGCATTTCGGAACCAGTGTGCAGGTTCATCCCTGCCGGACCACGGCGAATGGCCGCAAGGTCAAGGGCTACATCCAGTTGGATATCTACACGAATGACGATCTGGATCGCATTCTTGATCTTCTTGGGCTCACAGAGCGCGGATGAAATGGGTTCTCATTCCTGTTCTTCTGGTTTGCGCCTCCTGTGGCCAGAAGGAAGTCCCACTTCCGGTTGCGCCCGCTCCGCGATATCAGGTCTCTGATTTCAAGGGGCTCCCTGCGCTCAACGAGGTTGAACGGTTTCTGGGGCTCGGATCATCCCGCGTGGCTGGCACTCCGGGAGCACAGAAGGCGGCCGACTATCTGGTTGAACGTTTGCAGGCGATGGGCGTTTACACAACGCTGGATGCCTTTCAAGATCCTTCACCCGATGGCACCAACACGTTCCGGAACGTGATGGGAGTCATTCCGGGGAAGCAAGACGGAATTGTCATTCTTGCCGCGCATTATGATCTGAAGAGCGGGATCGATTCCTTTGTGGGGGCCAATGACAGCGGGTCAGGGGTGGGGTTGCTGTTGGCCCTGGCGCCGATTCTTAAGGCCGGTTCTTCGGAGGGCTCTTCGATCTGGCTCGTCTTTTTTGATGGGGAAGAATGCCGGGTTAATTATGGGGTGAATGACGGGTTACATGGGAGCCGTCATTTGGCAAAAAAACTGGCCGCAGACGGTCGTTCCGGCAAAGTTCAGGCGTTCATGCTCATGGATATGATCGGGGACAAGAATCTTACCGTGACCATTCCACGCAATGGTGATTCCACGTTGATTTCAGCGGTATTTAAAGCGGCAGCAGAGGCAGGGAAGCGGGCGGCCTTTTCGCTTGCCGATTACTCGATTCTGGATGACCACCAGCCGTTTATCGACAAGGGAATCCCCGCTGTTGATTTCATTGATTTCGAATACGGATCTGCGCCCCGGATGAACGACTATTGGCATACTGCCGCCGACACGCTGGATAAGCTCAGCGCCGACAGCCTCGAAACCGTGGGGCAGGTCGTGCTGCTGGTGTTGAATGGGCTGGCATCCTCGACGGGTAAGTGAACCCGGAAGCCCCTGCAGCCCGGTGGGCGGAATAGGGTTACGGCGCAATGATTTGTATGTATTGGCCGCCGAATTTAATGAAGTTTCCGAGTTCTGCCATTTCTGCATCTGTTCTCGTTACTCCGTACACCCCGATGCCGCAAGTCATGCCCCAATTGTAATCGTAGTCCCAATAGCCTCCGATAGGCGTGGGCTGCGACCAGTCCATATGCTTAAGGTACGGGACAAGTTCCGGGGGTATGATCTTTTCATTCACATCAGGCGGGTACTTTTTGTGATCGGCGAAGTACATATTTATCGCGCCGTCAATAATTCGGAGGTCATTCATGAACGCGGAGTTCTGGGCGTTTATCCGGGCTTTTTTAAAGCTGGGAAGTGCAAGGGCGGCAAGAATACCAATAATGGCGACCACGATCATGATCTCCACGAGCGTAAAACCCAGGGAATAAGGACGCGGAATCAAGCGATGCTCTTTCATGTGCTTTAGTCCTTTTTTATTCTTTGGATCAGCTGAGATCATTTTGTATCAAGGATTCGTCAAAGAGCGATACTTAATAATTCATCTGGAGGGGGGGATTCTTCTTTGCATGCTTCCTAACTTCTGTTCAAACTGTTCTTTGTTCCGGCTAGGCCGGGTCAGGGAATCAGGAAAGCGATGTGACAGAGAGGTGGCGGTTTATGGCGTTGGAAATCGGACGTGTGGCGGGGGCGGCTGAGGTGGCGATTGATTATGCCCGGTGCGTCGCCTGCGGGCTTTGCGTAAAGGTTTGCAAAGGGGGGCCGCTTGACCTCCATGATGGCCGGGTGACCATTGACCCGGCGCGGCATTTCGGGTGCATGGCCTGCGGGCATTGCATGGCGGTGTGTCCCCGGGAATGCATTACGGTCACCGGCCGGGATCTTTCTCCTGCCGACATGCTGGCGATGCCGGCCCGTGAGGGACACGCTAACTATGCCGCGCTCCTGGCGTTGATGCAGTCACGCCGCAGCATTCGGAACTATCAGGACCGGGAGGTTCCGCACGATGTCGTGGAGCGTATTATCCGGGCGGCCTCTTCGGCCCCCATGGGCATTCCCCCCTCGGAAGTCGGGGTTTTGGTGTTGGAGGGGCGGGAGAAGGTGCGCCGCTTCAAGGATGCGCTGCTGGTCGCGGCAAAATCCATGAAGAAGACGATGTCGCCGTTCATGCTGACGCTGCTCAGGCCGTTTTTGGGGCGGGAGACCTACCAGATGATGAGGACCTTCGTGCTCCCGGTGCTGGACACCTACCTGAAGAAGGATGCCGAAGGCGGTGACTGGTTTTTCTATGAGGCGCCCTTGGCGCTTTATTTCTACGGGTCGCCCTGGGCTGATCCTGCGGATGCGACCATCGCGGCGACGTATGCCGTGCTGGCCGGGGAATCCCTGGGGCTGGGGAGTTGCGTGCTGGGATTTCCGGGTCACCTTCTCAAGTATAACCGGCGGCTAAAGGAAAAATACCACCTGCCCAAGAAGATGACTCCGGGCGTGGCCGTGGTGTTCGGCTATCCCGCCGTCGCCTATCGCCGCACCGTGGAGCGGCGGTTTGCCGATGTCCGGTTTGTCTGAAATTTACTCCGCGTCCGGATCCTTGAGCACGGCCAGTTGATCGGCCATGCCGGTTCCAATGGGATTGATCTTCTTCCCTTCCAGAACCTTGGTGATGATGGCCTTGGTATCGCTGGCAAAGTCGCTTTTCAGGATCCATTTCAGGAAGTTGGGGTCATTGCGGGCGAGTTCACTGACCCGCTCGCCTCTTTTCTTACCGAAGTTAATGGCGATCTCGCCGTTGACCCAGCGGAGTTTGCCGTCGCGATCCACCCAGGACGGGTCGCGCAGGTCACAATACTTGTCGAGTTCGTTCATGGTCCGGGGAAGATCGGGGTAACGGGTAAACTGTCCTTCCAGCACCCGCACCGTCGCCAGGGCATCGGCCTCGGCGCGATGGCCTTCGAGAAACAGTTCCCCGCAGTAATGCTGGAGGGCGGCCTTGAGATCGCGGGGTTCCCGCTTGTGGTAAATGCGCTGGGCATCCACCATCCGCCGGCCTTCCATACTGAAGTTGATGCTGGCGCGGAGAAATTCCTCGATCAGCATGGGGATATCGAACCGGATGATGTTATAACCGGCGAGATCGCAGCCTTCGAGAAACCGGTAGATATCCGCCGCCAGATCCTTGAAGAGGGGCTTTCCCGCCACATCCGCATCGGTGATGCCGTGGATGGCCGTGGATTCGGGTGGGATCGGAATTCCCGGATTGATGACGAACGTTTTCACTTCCTGCGTTCCCTTGGGGGGGAGCAGTTTCACGATCGATAGCTCGATTATGCGGTCAGCCCTCGGGTTGATCCCGGTGGCCTCAATATCAAATACGGCCAGCGGCCGGTCCAGTTGCCATTTAAACATGAATCCTCCAATTCGCGGGCACCATACCGGAGCATTCGTAAAAATGCAACGCAAGCATTGACAGGGCCGAGGCTTTTCGACATTATCCTGCGCCCTGAAGTGAAAGCGGGAAAAGAGTTGGAGTGCGATCATGTCTCAACATGCAAGTTTAAAGTCGGCTGATAAAATTGCGGCCAAGCGTAATGTCCTCAAGCGTTTCGAAAGAGTTGACCTCCTGCGCAAGCGCGGGAAGTGGAAAGAGGGCAACCGCGGATTCGGGCTTCCCAAAACAAAGCCTGAGTAAGCTGGTTCGTCTTCAAAAATACCTCGCCTCCTGTGGCGTCGGATCCCGGCGGTCCTGCGAGCAATTCATCGCGGATAGCCGGGTTTCTGTCAATGGGCAGGTTATCTCCCAGCAGGGAACCTCTGTTACCCCGGGGACAGATCGGGTCGAAATGGATGGCCGCGAAGTCTTTCCCGAGCAGAAGCTCTATTTCATGCTGAACAAGCCCGGCGAGGTGTTATGCACCTGCCAGGATACCCATGGGCGGCGCACCTTCCTTGATTTCTTTCCCGGCATTACGGAGCGTCTCTATCCCGTGGGACGTCTTGATCAGGATAGTGAAGGACTTCTGATCGTCACCAATGATGGCGCCCTGGCGTTGCGATTGACCCACCCGCGGCACGAGGTTGCCAAAATCTACCATGTCCGCCTGAACTACCCCCTGCCTGAGACGGCCCGCCGCCGAATGCTTTCGGGAATTGAATCCGAGGGGGAGACGCTGCATGCTGAAGAGGTCATTCCCGTGCCGGCGCGGCCGTCTGAATATCGCATTACGCTCCGGGAAGGCCGCAAACGGCAAGTGCGGCGTATGGTGCGGGAATTAAAGCTCAGGGTGCTGAGTTTGCAGCGTATCTCCGTGGGTTCGCTGACGTTGGGCACATTGCCGGTCGGGAAAGTCCGGGCCCTGTCCCGTGCCGAAATCGAGACCTTGTTCCGTGAGGCGGGCGAGGGGTAAAAGGAGTTAACGATGAAATTTAATTGGTTAGTCTTGGTTCTTGCGAATGTGATTCCTGCCATGGCGTTTGAACCCACTAATTTTCAGGTGCGGGTTGTGGGGGACGATGTGAATGTGCGTGTCCGGCCGGATGCGGGAACCGAGGTGGTGACTCAACTTCAGGCGGGGCAGTTCCTTTCCGCTGTCAGAGTGGAAGGCGATTGGGTGGGGATTCTGGCCCCGACCAATGCGGGGCTTTGGGTGAAGAAACAATATGTGAAGGACGGCGTGGTGACGGGCGATAAAATCCGGATTCGTTCCGGGCCCGGTATCAGTTATCGGGATGTGGGGATGCTCAGCAAAGGCGCGGTGTTGACTGAATTGGGAAGTCATGGGGACTGGCTGAAAGTGGCGGCGCCGGCCGATCTTGTTTTATGGGTCAATCGGACCATGGTGCAGTCTTTTGAAGGCGGCTCCCTTTCGGCGCCTGTTGCGATTGCTCAAGAAACTGTTCCGGCCGTTGAAAAAGTTGATGTGGCGACCAATGCCCCACTGTCGCGGGAATTGCCGGCGGGTCTCAGCCGGGATGATCTTGCGCCGGTGTTAGGGCAGGGGACTCTTGTTGAGCGGTCGGGGACGGTTGAACGGGTTCCGTTGGCATTTTTCAGGGGCATGGATTACCGGTTGGTGACGATGCGCGACCAGCGGAAAGCGACCGTATGCTATCTCCGGGGAAACGAGACACAGATGCCCTCGCTGGTGGATCGCCGCCTGACAGTCAAGGGGCGGGAGTACTGGCTGAACAATCAGCGGTATGCCGTGATTTACCCGGAACTGATTACGCCTCTTCCATAAAGACTTGCTTTGGTTGTAGGGGTTTATCTAGTCTCCCCGCTTCACCGCGACGACAGACGCTGGAAGGGTGGCAGAGTGGTTTAACGCGCCGGTCTTGAAAACCGGAGTGCCGCAAGGCACCGGGGGTTCGAATCCCTCCCCTTCCGCCATCCTTCGCTCGGCGCTAACGCTTGAGCTACGGATGGTCTGCGACCAAGACAATTGCCGAGCGAAGGATGGCGCCCTTCGTAGCACAAGGCGTACCCGCCGCAGGGCGTAGGAGGGCGGTTGTTAACAGAACGGTAAAAGGACGCGACACCGCATGCACTTCGTCTATCTTATCCGCAGCACTTCCCGACCCAACAAGACCTACGTCGGTATGACAGAGGATATTGAGAAACGCCTTAAAGCTCACAATGAGGGGCTTTGCACCTCTACATCCCGATTCCGCCCGTGGGAACTTATCACATATCTTGCCGTCCAATCCGAAGATCATGCCCGTAATCTCGAGCAATACCTCAAAACGGGATCAGGTCACGCCTTTGCTCATAAGCACCTTTGGTCGTAATAGTGTGACAATAGGCCTGCCCTGCGGATATCCGCTATATCCCAGTACGATCAATGGTTTGGCGGTGATCGCCATTGGTGGTATTGCTTCGGAAAATCAACCGGATGGCGCTTTGTAGCCTTGTTCGACTTTGGCGGCCACGTCGCGGTAGCCGATTTCAACCTGGTAGATTTGCTTGAAGCAATCCATGGCTTCTGCGGCGCGACCGGTAGTCTCATAGGCAAGCCCGAGCTCATAGACCACGGCTTTTTTCGAGTCGTCCATGACCTGCAATTCAGCGACCGCCTGCTGGAACTGATCAATGGCCATATCATATTGCTGTTTGGCCTCGAAGCAGCGTCCGATGTAAAAAAGTGAATTGATGCGGCGTTGTGCGTTGCGTTGGGATGCCTGGAATTGCTGAATGGCTTCATTGAACCGATCCTGCTGGAACAAAATAACCCCATACTCATATTTTATTTGTAGATCGTTGGGATATTGGGATACCCGAGCCTGAAGATCTTGAATAACAAATAAATTTCGATCGTTCATTTTGGCTTCAACCGCCGCCGTCATGCCGCTCATTTTGAGTTTCTTGATCTCCTCATCAAATATCTGGAGACGGAGGGCGCTGATGGATTGGTCGATTTGCGGGTCGCGCCCACCAGACAGGCTTTTGGCCTCCACTAACGTGTTAATGGCCTCAACGTACCGCTTGTTGCCAGCATACAGATTAGCCAGGGCACGCCGGTAATTGACATTGCCGGGCTCCCGCTGGATTCGGGCTTTATTCTCTTCGATCAGAACGGTGAAGTCATTCTGGTCCACCACCGCCTTGGATTCACGCGCCAACACATCCGCCTCTTTCCGATCCCGGATAATGTCGGTAAACTTGGTTCCTTTGGTTCCGACTTTTTCCCAGCCGTCCTTGGACATACTATCGATGGCCATAGCATCCTTGAGAAGTTTCAAGGCGACGCTGTCATTAGGCTTCATCTCGCAAAGTGTCTCAAAGCAGTCGCGGGCCAGGCGCGGCTGATCGGTTTGCAGGTAAAGACGCCCCAAACGTTCCAGAAGCGTGGTGTCGTGTGGATAGTGCTCAAGCACCATGGCTAAAGTTTGGATGGCGATGTCGGGCTCGCCAGCCGCCACGGCCGCCTTGTCGATCATCTTTACGTAATTCAGGTTCAAGGGGTCTTTTTGAAGGAGTTTTTCTATGACTTGCAGCGCCTCCATGGGTTTGGATTTTATGAGTGTCTGGGCTTTAAGCAGGGAGGGAAAACCGGAGACGGAGGAGATTAGATGGGCCAGTTGGCCCCCGCCTTTGCTCTTAAAGCGCTTGATCTCGGCGGCCCGCAGGAATTTTCGGGCCTTGTAAAGACGGGGTTCCAGCGCCAGGCATGCCGTGAACATATCAACGGAATAATCAAGATTTCCCCGTTCCATGGCGACAAATCCGCGGTTGAACAAATCCTTGATCTTTTGCGGCGCCTGCTCAAGAGTCACTTCAGCCATTGCATGATCCCCTGTCGTAAATGAAGAGATGTCTTGTATGTCGCTTGACATACTCTTGTCCCCTATATCAAAGTGCGCAACTCACGGCTACAAAAAACCAGAACACAGACAGGGGATAGGGACGGTGTCAAGGCTCATACGGATGGATGGCAGACAGTTGGCGAAACTGATATTCGCCTGTGTGTTCCTATTGTGGTGTGCCGCTCCTGCGGAAGCCGTTGTCTTTCGTGGATTGGGATTAAATGAGGTAATGGCCTCCTACGGGTTTGGCTCACCCTCTGAATATGGTAAAAGCGCGGTGTACCGGAGTCGGACGGCCACGGTGATTTTCGAGGCTGGAAGCCGGCGCGCGGTTGTGAATGGGCTCTCGGTGTACCTGAACCGGAGCGTCTTAAAGGCTGCCGGGAATTGGGTGGTCACGCCAGTTGATGCCGTTGATACAATCGGCGCCATGCTTCTTCCTTCCCGAGCCCTCAGGAAAGCCTCCTCCGCCATGGTGGTTCTGGATCCGGGCCATGGGGGAACGGATCCGGGAACCGGGCTGGGATCATTAGAGGAGAAGCGCTTTACCCTGGATATTGCCAAGCGTGTGAGTGCGCGGCTTCGCCAAAATCAGGTCAATGTGATGATGACCCGAGACCGTGATATCAGTCTGAAACTGGATGAGAGGTGCTGGCGGGCGGATAAATACGGATCGGATGTGTTTGTCAGTATTCATCTGAACGCTTCTCGCGACCAGGCCACATCAGGCGTGGAAACCTATATTATTCCGGCGCCAGGTTATCCGACGACCGCAGAAATGGAAAACAATGTGATGCCGGCAAAACGAAAAGATTGTCCCGGCAATCGCTTCGATGGCGCCAATGTTGTGCTGGCTCAATACCTTCACAAGGGATTGGTGGCTCATACCGGCGCTATGGATCGTGGGATCCGGCGCGCCCGGTTCTATGTGATCCGGAATGCCAACTGCCCGGCGGCCCTGGTGGAGTGCGGGTTTCTCTCCAACCGTGGGGAGGCCAAAAGAATTTCCGATTCTGCCTATCGTGACCGGATCGCCGAGGGGATTACGCGAGGCCTGCTTACCTACCTCAGCCGGGTTCGCCTGCAACATTTGCCTCCCATCCGGAACATGTAAGGAAGGAGCGCGGTCTTATGAATACACGAATTGTCGTTATCACCGGAGGAGCGCAGGGGATTGGCAAAGCCATGGCGTACCGGTTTCTGATGGATGGATATGCCGTTGTTATTGCCGATGCCGACGAGGAAGCCGGCCGTGAAACGGCGGCGGACTATGCGGCGCTGGGGGTCATCCGTTTCATCTCAGCCAATGTGGCGTCCGAGCCTGATGTCATGCGCCTCGTTGCCGACACCGTGGCGGCTTTTGGGGCTGGCGTTCATGTGCTGATCAATAATGCAGCCATTGCCTGCAACCGGCCCATGGCCAATCTCAGTCTGGCCGACTGGGATCGCGTGTTGGGTGTAAATCTGACGGGCCCCTTTCTTTGTGCGAAACACTTTGCACCCTCTCTGCGTTGTACTCATGGGGTCATCATCAATATCGCCTCCACCCGCGCCCTGATGTCCGAGCCCAATACGGAAGCCTATTCCGCCGCCAAGGGGGGGCTTGTAGCCTTGACCCATGCCCTGGCGGCAAGTCTTGCGCCGGACATCCGCGTCAATTGCATCAGTCCGGGCTGGATCGAAACTGGAGCCTGGCAAAAGTCGAGCGTGCGGAGCCATCCTGTCCATAGCCCTGCCGACCAGACGCAACATTGGGCGGGGCGGGTTGGAGACCCTGACGATATCGCCCACTTTGCCGCCTTTCTGGCATCTGACAAAAGCGGGTTTGTCTCGGGTGCCAATATGGTGGTAGACGGTGGCATGACGCATAAGATGATCTATGCGTAAATATCAAGATACGCGCATTGTGTGATAACCCCCAAAGGCGAGGGACATCGGAATATGCCGAAAATTACGTTTATGTTGGGTGGGATTGTGGTTCTGCTCATAACCTCATCGCTGGCGTTCTATTATAGGAGCCAGGCTATTGCCTATCAGCAGGACTATGATGAGGCTATGGCCCGGCTCAGCCAAATGACCGCCGTGGCTGTCGCGACGGAGCCCGCCGTCACGCGGGAGGAGGGTGTCCGGGAGACGCCTGATGTTTCGCGGGACGCCGATAACCGCCCGCCTCTGCGCCGGGAATCGGAGTCTCAGCTTGCCGCGAAAGAGCCCCCGCCACCGATTGCTGGCGTGACGAAGCCGCCGCGCTCGGCGGAGTCGGACCGGTCTCGACGCCGCTCTTCGGATTGGATGGAAAATCTCCGGACGAATGATCCCCCACGATATGCGGAGTTGCAGCAACGTCGCCAGACCATGTCGCAGACCATGCAGAACGCCTGGGCGCAAGCGAATGACTATTTCATGAATCGGGACACGTCGAAGATGGCCCCGACGGATCTGGCCGAGTACACGACCATGATCAAATTGTTAGGGCAAGCGTCGTCATTGAACCAGCAACTGCAGAGCGGGGTGGCGCCGGAGGTGCGCCAACAGGTGGCCGCCGATTTACGGAGCAATATCGTTGCGGTGGCACCGTTGCTGGAAAATGAACGCAACAGGGAATACTATGATGCGGCCCTCGCGATGGGGCAGAGCGACCAGGAGGCCGCCACCTTTGTTAGTTATATAAACCAAATCGCGTCCAACACATCTCTGCGTGCCATAATTCCCGGCATTAGGGTGGGTGGGATGCGTGGCGGCGGCCCGTCGTCCGCTGGGAGGGATTATTAACCATGTCGCAAATCGATGTTAAATTGATTAAGGGTCTGTCGGAGTCCGAAGCGATTACTCGACTTCAGGCTGAGGGATTCAACGAACTTCCGCAAACCAAAGCCCGCAGTATCTTTGCCATTGCGCGGGAGGTCGTCAAGGAGCCGATGTTTCTCCTGTTGGTTGCCTGCGGTGGACTATATTTTGTTCTGGGAGACATCAAGGAAGCCGTGATGTTGATGGGGTTTGTGTTCGTGGTGATGGGGATCACCCTCTATCAGGAACGCAAAACCGAACGTGCCCTCGAGGCGCTTCGCGACCTGTCAAGCCCCCGGGCCTCCGTCATCCGGGACGGTGTGCAGAAGAAGATTGCCGGGCGTGAGGTGGTTCGCGGTGACATTGTGCTGCTTCAGGAAGGGGATCGCATCCCGGCAGATGCCATCCTGCTTTCGTCCTCCAATCTTCTGGTGGATGAATCGCTGCTGACGGGCGAATCCGTGCCGGTTCACAAGTATATTGTCGAGGGGCAAACTGCCGCTGTCGAGATGGCCCGGCCGGGTGGCGACGATACCCCATTCCTGTATTCCGGTACTCTGGTGGTGCAGGGACAGGGGGTGGCCGAGATCAAGGCCACCGGGAGCCGGACCGAGATCGGAAGCATCGGCAAGGCGTTGAATACCCTGGAGACGGAAGAGACCCTGCTCCAGAAGGAAACCGGCCGTCTTGTCCGGCGCCTGGCCGTTTTCGGGTTGTCCCTGTGCGTGATGGTGGCGGTGGTGTATGGCTTGACCCGTGGGGACTGGTTGAAAGGGGTGCTCGCCGGCATTACGCTGGCCATGGCCGTCCTGCCGGAGGAATTTCCGGTTGTCCTGACTATTTTCCTGGCG
Source organism: bacterium (assembly GCA_037132275.1). Classification (GTDB taxonomy): domain Bacteria; phylum Verrucomicrobiota; class Kiritimatiellia; order CAIKKV01; family CAITUY01; genus JAABPW01. The sequence goes on along the minus strand of JBAXPK010000020.1, from coordinate 21,899 downwards.
ATGGGGGCCTGGCGAATGTCGAAAAAGCGAGTTCTGGCGCGCCGTGTATCCGCTGTTGAAACGCTGGGCTCGGCCACTGTTCTCTGCACCGACAAAACCGGGACACTGACCTTGAACCGGATGACTGTAGAACGTCTGTATGCGCACGGGAGCGTGTGCGACTTGCCGGGACTCGGGAACCAGGCGCTTCCCGAGTTATTCCATGAACTGACGGAGTATGGCATCCTGGCGAGTCAGCGCAATCCCTTTGACCCGATGGAGAAGGCGATCCATGACGCGGGCGACCGCTTTCTGGCACGGACTGAACATCTGCACGACGACTGGGAACTAGTGCGGGAGTATCCGCTTTCCCGTGACCTGTTGGCCCTCTCCCATGTCTGGAAATCACGGTCGGGCGAGGGTTATATGATTGCCGCCAAAGGCGCTCCTGAAGCCGTGGCTGACCTTTGTCATTTTACAGGCGCACAACAAACCGAGTTGTCCGCCCATATCGACGCCATGGCGCGCGACGGCTATCGCGTGTTGGGGGTGGCCCGGGCCCGGTTCACGCCGCCGGATCTCCCGGCGAAGCAGCATGATTTCGATTTCGAATTTATCGGGTTGCTCGGGTTGGCCGATCCCATCCGTCCCACCGTTCCGGCCGCCATCGAGGTGTGTCATGCCGCCGGGATCCGGGTGGTCATGATCACCGGTGATTATCCTGTGACGGCGAGGAATATTGCGAAACAGGTTTCCCTGGGCGACGGGGAGCTTATCACGGGGCCGGAGTTGGCCGCCATGAGTGATGAAGAACTCAATCGCCGGATCCGGCATGTCAACATTTTCGCCCGTGTTGTGCCCGAACAGAAGTTACGGATCGTGCAGGCTTTGAAGGCGAATGGTGAGATTGTCGCCATGACGGGGGATGGCGTGAATGATGCGCCGGCCCTGAAGGCGGCGCATATCGGGGTGGCCATGGGCGGGCGTGGAACGGATGTGGCGCGGGAATCCTCCTCGCTGGTTCTGCTGGACGACGATTTTTCCTCCATTGTCGAGGCCGTCAAGATGGGACGCCGGATATTCGATAACATCAAGAAAGCCGTTGGTTATGTGTTTGCCATTCATATTCCCATCGCCGGCATGTCCCTGATTCCCGTGATCTTCAATTGGCCGTTGGTGTTGATGCCCGTCCATATTCTGTTTCTGGAACTGATCATTGATCCGGCCTGCTCGACGATCTTTGAGGCTGAAGAAGCGGAAAAAGGGTTGATGAGGCGAAAGCCCCGGAATCCGGGTGAAGCCCTGTTCGGGTTGCGAAGTGTCGGGACGAGCCTGCTTGAGGGCGTGAGCGTTCTACTGGTGGTGCTGGCCGTCTTTGGGATTGCACGAAAATTGGGGCAGACGGAGGGAGAATGCCGGGCGCTGGCCTACACCACGTTGATTGTGGCCAATCTGGCTTTGATTATCAGCATCCGGTCACGGACCCGCACCATTTTCGAAATGGCGCGGGTACCGAATACGGCGATGTGGTGGGTGATCGGGGGCGCGGTGTTTTTCCTGACCGCCATTTTGACCGTTCCCTTCCTTCGGGATATGTTCAAGTTCTCTGTGCTTCATCCCCAGGATATTGCGATCTGCGTCGGCGCCGGGTTGCTGAGCATTGCCTTTTTTGAACTGATGAAGGTGGTGAAGCGGGGGAAAGAAGAATAACCCTAAGCGTCTCGCTCCGGCACCATTCGTGTGCGCCGGTAACGGGCGGGGGTGATGCCGGTCAGGCGTTTGAAATGCCGAATGAAATAGCTTTGGTCGTTAAAACCCACTTCATAGGCGATCTCCGTGCAGTTCTTGTCGGTATTTTCAAGAAGTTGGCGCGCGTTCTGGATCCGCGAATGGATCACAATCTGCAGGAGGGTCTTGCCGCTGTACTCCTTGAAAACATGGGCTAGCCGGTAGGGGCTTAACCCCACTTCCCGGGCGATGTCCTTGAGGCGGATGGGCTTCATGTAATTTTTGGTGATGAAATCGAGCGCTTTGCCGACATGGGTGTTCGACCGGTTGAACCCGTGCAGGTAAATGCCTTCGATGAAGTCGTTCAGGGCATCGGTAAGCACGCGTGACAAGGCTTCGAAATCACGGGCCTGGATCAGGCGCTCCATCCACTGGTGATTACGCTCAATGAGTGATTCCATGACAGGACTGTCCTCCACGGCGGTGCGGGTGAGGTAACCCATCATTTCAATGGCGCGGGCACGCAACACCACGAGTTTTGGGGTGGTCAGGTACATGGCGCCCAGCATTTCGTTTAAAACCCGCCGCGCCCCGGATTGATCGCCGGCACGGATATGCGAGAGCAGGATGCGCTCCTTTTCGAAAGGGTAGGCCGAAAGAGTGCCCCGCCGTTTCTGGTCCTCAATCGCCTCCGCGATTTGCTGCTGCTGCTGCATGCGGAGGCGGTTTTCCTCCATCTGGATCGGTTTCCAGCCGCTGATCTGGTAGAAGGTACGCTCAAGATAGGACGCCGCTTCGAGTCGTTCGTTTAATGTAAGCTTGGAGCGGCTGGAGAGATAGTCGCGGGCACGGGCGGGAGATAATCCGAGGGTGATAAGGCTTCGGATAGAGTCGGCATCCGGGATGTCGCTTTCCTTGGTGCGCACATCGCCGCCGATCAGGGCGCCATGAATGATGCGACGATTTTCCAGCGCCACGATCCAACTTCCCACCCCGGGGACGGTCTCAAAGAAATACGGCTGTCCCAAGATGACGCTTTCGTGCAGGGCGTACGTGCGGAGACGCCTGACGCGCGGGGCAATATCGCAAAGCGGATCGACGAGTAGGGTGGTCTTCCCATTCAGATCCATGAAGAAGGGGCGTATTCCCGTGGATTTTTGGGCATCACGGGCTACTTCGTTGAGGAGTCGCTTGGTAAGATCAGCCATGGCGGCAAGAATGACGTATTAGTTTAATGAGGCAACCGCACAAAGTATTTGTCCCGAAACGCATAGTCGCGCCAAAATATCAGGGTTTCGGCCTAGTGAGTCAAGAAAAGATGAAGCGTCAAGAATTCTGGTTTGAATTACTTTTGACTGGGGAATCAGCAAGATCGTTGTATTAGCGAGCTAGATGAATCTATTTTGAAAGAGGTGGGATTGGTAATGTTCCCGCCATTCTTGAGGTGGCAAAGTCGGTTTAAACAACACTAAGGAGCACACGATGAGCGTATTACTGGAGCAGATCAAGGAATCCCTGATGAAGGGCAAGGCCAACGATGTCAAGGCATTGGTGCAGCAGGCGCTGACCGAGAATATAGGCGCCGGGGATATCCTGAACAAGGGACTGCTGGGGGGCATGGGCATCATCGGCGAACGCTTTAAAAAGAATGAAGTCTATGTGCCTGAAGTGCTCATCGCGGCACGCGCCATGAAGGCCGGCATGGAGGTTTTGAAGCCCGCGCTGGCGGCCGCCAAGGTGGAGCCACGCGGCGTGGTGGTGATCGGCACCATCAAGGGTGACCTGCATGACATCGGCAAGAACCTGGTCGGCATGATGCTGGAGGGCGGCGGATTTAAGGTGGTGGATGCCGGCATCAATGTTGAACCCAGCAAGTTTATTGAACTGGCAAAGGCCAACAATGCGACCTTGATTGGGGCCTCGGCCTTGTTGACGACCACGATGACGAACATGAAGGAAGTGGTTGAAGCGCTGAAGAAGTCCGATCTTGCCGGGAAAGTGAAAGTCATGATCGGGGGCGCGCCGGTGACCCAGGCGTTCTGCGACGAGATCGGCGCCCATGGCTATGCCCCGGACGCCGCATCGGCTGCGGACTTGGCCAAGAAGCTGGCCTGATCCGCAGGCAATGACAGGGCAGACACGTGCGGGAACCATGGGGTTCCCGTTATATTTTTGCTTTTCTGATTTTCGCATGTAATATCACAGATTGTTTTGGGAATACTGCTTGATGAGTGATAACCCCATAGTCGTTCAAGAGTCTGTAAAGGCTCCGGACATAAAGACGGGAAGGCCACCGATTCGAATCATTAAGCCGGCCCCGCTTCCGTTTCGCAACAAGGGCGGCTTAGTGCCGTCTGTCCGGAGTGTGCCAAAGGCGCTTGTCAATCCGGCAAGTGCGAGGCCGCTGCCTAGTCCTGTCAACGCAACGCCGGTCATGAAGCCGGTCAGGCCGCCGTCTTCCGCTCCAGCTGGCAAAGGTCTGAAGATGCCCCCCCCTAAAAAAGAGAGAAACGGGGATAAGGGCATTATGTCCTTATCCAGTAATCGCTATCAGGTTCTCAAAGTCTTGCATGAGGGGGGGACGGGAACCGTTTTCAAGGTTTTGGATAAGATGTTGAAGATGGATGTGGCAATCAAGATGTTGAACTCTGATATTTCACGTAATCCAGAGGCACTCGCCCAATTGAAGTCCGAGGCGGCCATGGCGATGAAGTTGTCTCATGAGAATATTGTGCGGCTTCACAATATTGAAAGTGAGAAAGGCCGTATTTTCATTGTCATGGAATATGTTGATGGAAAGACCTTGCGGGAGATTAGCGAACAAATGGGGGCGTTGTCTCTGGCTGCCGTCTTGGATATCGCCTGTGCCTGCAATAGTGCCCTTACCCATGCGCATAGCCGGGGTGTGTTGCACCGGGACATCAAGCCTGAAAATATCATGATCAACACGGCCATGGCTTTGAAGCTGCTTGATTTCGGAATTGCCATCAAACTGACGCATGGTCATGACAAGAATGATTTTATCGAAGGGTCCCCGGGTTACATGAGCCCGGAGCAGTTCTATGGCCGCCCGCTGGACGTGAGGACTGACGTTTTTTCTTTTGCGGCCGTGATGGCTGAGTTACTGACGGCGAAACGCACCTTCCCGCATGTCTCCGATTTAAAGCACATGTATGATAGTGGGCCTGAGGGGCTTGATGGGCTGCCACCTCCTCTGGCCGATGTGCTTCAGAAGGGGTTAGCCATGGATGTGCAGGCCCGATATCACTCCGTGGCGGAGTTTTATGGAGCCTTGGAAGCGGTCATCAGGCTGTTGATGACATGAATCGCAAGTAACAAGAAACACCCCGACATTTTCCCCGGGTGCTAGGAGCGGCACATGAAACCGCTTTTTCCGCGCGCTCAGTATTCCCGATGCCTCAGACTGCGGATACCAAGCCAGAGGGGAATACTGATGGCGGCCGTGGAGAGGATCAGAACCCAGAGGGCGGCATAAAGGTTGGCCTTGAAGAACAAGGCGCCGGAGAGTCCTCCCGTTACATGCCAGTGCCAGATCAGGCCAAAGGGAAGCATCACGCCCAGCATGAAGCCCAGATTCAGAACAAGGTTCATGGTACCGCCGAATCCGGAGATGATCGCCACCGGGTTCGGCTGCTTGAGGTCAATGAAAATCGCGCCCAGTCCGGTCGAGAGGGCGGCGGCGGCCAACGACACCGCAATCGCCAGTCCGAGTGAGATGGCGGTCAGCACGATCCCGGCCTGAAGCATCCAGGCGGCAAGCCCCATCAATCCCGCGCTAACGGTGACCATGGCCAGCGCGGCCAGGAAAAACTTCGTTAGCAGGATGCGGCGCATCCCGGTCGGAGCCAGACCCAGGATCCAGAAACTGTGGCCTTCAAGGCTCAGTTGCGGATAAACAAACCGCGCGGCCAGGGAACAGAGAACAGATGACATGCTGAATACGTTCAGGAATACAATCAGGTTTCTCCAGATATCCGGCATCTGGTTGTAATGGAAAGACCGAAAACTGGAGAAATAGATCGCCAACAACCCGAAGAATATCAGCGCTTGTGACCACTGCAGGGGATCACGAAGAAATGACCGGATATCCTTCATCACCATGACCCGGATGTCGTGCGGCAGAAAGGCGAGTAATGTATCGAGCCAGCGTAACAACTCGGCTGGTCGCCTCCGGCAATCGGGAGCCCCGGTGACCTGCTGGTAGGCGCTGTAAAAAGTCCGTTTGCCAAGCCATTGGACGGCCAGAAAGAGCATGGCGGTGTTGGTGGTCAAGACAAGCCAGAACAGAAAGCCGCGAGCCCATTGACCACGGGTGAGCGCCATGATGCCCTCGGCGGTCCAGTTGTTGGGCATCAGGGGCTGCGAAGCCAGTTGCAGGCCGGGGAGAAGTCGGTTGAGGACAAAGGAGGCATCCTCTTCTGAGGAGGGGTGGATTTGGGAGATCATGCGAATCGTCCACGCGAGAATGCTGGCGGCGAGTACGGCCCAGAAATACCGGTTTCTGGGGAACCAACGGACAGCCGTCAGGGTAATAAACGTTCCGAGGGCGCCGCATAAAAAGACGAACGGGATGGAAAACAGCAGCGTCCAGCCGCTGAAGAATATCCCCAGATGTTCGTGCCAGGCATAGGCGGCCGTATAGGGCAGCATCAGGAAGAAGAAGGCCCACGAACTGAGCAGGCTGGATTCAATAAATTTATAGGTGATAAACGTCCGCGTATCGAGTGGGGCGGTCAGCAGGAAAAGCGTCTCGCGGGATCGGAAAACGGTGGAGTAGGAGGTGATGATGTTGGACATCACCAGCATGGCGCCGAGACCCAGGAAAAACAGGGCGAACAGGCGGCGGCTGATCATGAACCCCCCGCCGCCCATGTCTGCGAGGAAACGGAACCCGCTCAGGAACATCAGGAAGAACCCGACCATCATGCCGGTCGCGAAAAGAAGGATGAATGTGACCTTGAAAACGGATTCCCGCTTCAGAATCCGCCGCAGATTGCGCAGCGCGCAAAAGTCCTTTATCCAGATGGCGGTGAGTGGAGTCATGGGGCGGTTAGTTTCAGGAAGACATCCTCCAGGGTTCCGCTGGAGCCGGATTGGGCGCGTAAGTCGTCAATTTTGCCCAGAGCGATCAGGCTGCCGCCATGGATAATCCCAACCCGGTCGGCGATATCTTCGGCGAGGGCCAGAATGTGGGTGGTCAGCAGGATGGTCATTCCGTCGCGAACTTTGGCGCGCAGGAGATCCTTGATCATGCGGATGGAGTGGGGGTCGAGGCCGATGAGGGGTTCGTCAATCAAGACGACCTTAGGGGTGTGAATGAAGGTGGCGATGTAGAGGAGACGCTGACGCATACCGTGGGACAACTCGCCGATCAGGGCATTACGGGCCTCTTGGAGTCCGAATTGGCGGAGCGAGGCCTCGACCTGTCCGTTTAAATCGGGGAGGGCGACGTCATAGAGGCCGACGACAAACTTGAGAAATTCGACAGGAGTCAGCTTCTCATACAGAAAGGGCATGTCGGGGATGTAGCCCATGATGCGTTTCGCCTCGACGGGCTGGGTTTGGATATTGAACCCACCGATTTGGATCGTTCCGGTGTCGGGTCGCAACAGGCCGGTCAGCATCTTGATGGTGGTGGTTTTACCCGCGCCATTCGGTCCGAGAAAACAGAACAGTTCACCCGCCGGGATGCGCAGGGAAAGGTCCTTTACCGCCTGGACCGCGCCAAAACTTTTATTTACATTGTTAAGGGTTATCATCGTGGTCCTTCTTCTGCAGGATTCCATTCCAGTCATTGGTCGATAAAGTCATGAGACCCCGGGTCATGAGGGAAAAGGCCCCCGCCGTGAGCGTGTTGCCGCTTTTGCTGAGAACGCCGGCCGCCAGGGCTTCCTTGGCGCTACACCGTTCGATGGTCCAGCCAAAGGGGGTTTCCTGCTTGAGCATGTCGCCGTCGGCGTCGATCCACGAAAGCGTCTCCATGCCGTCCATTTGGGCCGACAGCACCGTGGCTTCAATCGTGTCATGCCCTTGGCGAATGGATTCCCGGCGCAGGGCCCGGAGGGTCACGTTCTGAGGGGACATGGTGACAGGGTTGAAAATCCTGAGTACCGTCTGTTTCCCCGGCGTGAGCGTTTTCATCATCATTCCCGTCATGGGCGAATACAGGATGGCGTCATCCGGTATGGTTATAGACAAGCGTTGGGTCGGGCCCAGCCCGGTTATCGTGATGTCAAATAGAGCCCCGTGTTTTCTATTGCCGGTCACGGTGATGGCGTTTCCTGTGGAAGTAAGCTCAAAATCAAACGATTGGAGCGTGTATTGAGCATCCACCACGGCGTCGGCATTCACGGCGACACGCTGACGGCTGCCCATGATCGAAAGGGACAGGATGGTGTGATTCTTGATGCGGTACTGGTTGGTGAGTGTGTTGTCATTCACATCAATGGAGGTGTGGGTATACCCGATGGACTTTCCCTGGGTTGAAATTTTCATCCAGCGATCCATGACCATGACGCCATGCGCCAGGAGCGTTCGATAGCCAGGCGTTGTGCGATTCAGGAGTTCGGGATAGGCCTCATAGAACACTAACCACCCCGTGGCACCAAGCCAGAGCAGAACGACTAGTGCGACAAGCAGAGGGCGTTTTCGGGAAATGGGCATAATTAATCAGGGGGGATTCAGCACGTACTCGAGCACACCTTTCAGGTCGGGAACCAGGGGGCAGCCGAGTTTTCCCAATTTGGCTTCAGATTGATGTCCGCCGGTCATCAGGAGACAGGGTATTCCCATGGCTTGTGCCACTTCAAAGTCATGGGTCGTGTCGCCGATCAACAGGGCGCCCTTCTTGGGTAGGCCTGTGTTGTTGAACAAGGCATGGCCAAGATCGATCTTGGAACTGGCGTAGAGATCCGACAGGCCATAAATGTGTTCAAAAAAAGGAAGGATATGGCGCTCGCCGATCATGCGCCGCAGGATCTTGAGTTCGCAGGCGGACAGCACCGACATGCCGACGCCATGGGCCTTGAGCGTGGCGAGGACGGATACGGTGCCATCACGCAAAGGCGCCTTCGGTGAGGTGATGGCATACGCCTTGTGGTATTCGATGGAAACCTCATCCCAGTCATCTTTTGAAAAATCAAAGCCCAGTTTGAGATAGTAGTCCCGAACGGGAAAATCGAAGATGTCCAGATACTGCTGATGGGAAACAGAAGGAAGCTTCTTCCATTTCAGAATAATATTGAGGGCCGCCACGCAAGCCTGCGCGTCGTCCAGAAGCGTGCCATTCCAATCCCAGATGATGTGTTTGAAAGCGCTCATAGAAGGTAAAATCATGTGTTATTGGCATGGTGCTAGAACGACGCAGAACGGTCAAGCGTGATGATCGAACGTATTCCTGGCGTGCGAAAGCGTGTGTTTGGAGAATCCAGTGGCCTTCTCGATATCCATTTTTTGAATCCGAACAAATCGTGCACAACCCGTGTTATGAGGGTTGTGCATCATGTCTCCAGTTTCCGGAGGTGGCTTCTGATTTCTTCCAGTCGATCATCAGGGGAGGAGGATTTTAGCCGGGGGAAGCGACCGCCTGGCAGCATGAGGTAGTCGCCGTGGCGTTTGAGCATGAGCTTGCCGTCTTCAATTTCGACGGACTTGATTTTCTTGCCTGCCGCCAGGATGCGGATTTCAGCGAGTTTGAGGAGCCGTTCACACTCGGCCGGGAGTGGGCCAAAACGGTCGCGGAAACGGCTGCGAAGGGCGCGCACTTCCTTGACGAACGCCATCTCGGCAATCCGCCGGTACATGCTGACCCGCAGGCGCTCGTCCTCAATGTAGGTGACCGGAATAATGGCCGAATGACTGGCGCCGGTGTCAGAAGGGGAGAGGCTGAGGAAATCCAAGATGATATCCACGTCGATGACCGGCGGTAGCGGCTCGCCTTTTTTCTGGGCAATGGTGTGGCGCAGGAGTTGGCAATAGAGGCCGAAGCCGACGGCGGCGATGTGTCCGCTCTGGCTGGCCCCCAGCATGTTGCCGGCGCCGCGGATCTCCAAGTCACGCATCGCCAACCGGAACCCGGTGCCGGCCCCTGAGTATTGTTTGATGGCCTGGATGCGCTTCCGGGCGGTCGGGTCAACATGGGCCTGGGCCGGCAACAGCATGTAGGCGTAGGCTTTGTGTTTGGAACGTCCCACCCGGCCCCGCAACTGATAGAGCTCAGCCAGCCCGAAACGGTCGGCCCGGTCAATCAGTATGGTGTTGGCATTGGGAATATCGAGGCCGCTTTCGATGATGGTGGTGCATAGCAATACATCGAATTCACCATTGGCGAAGTTTTTCATCACCTCGGCCAGCGCGCCGGCCGCCATCTGGCCGTGGCCGACTCCGATCCGGGCCTCGGGGACGAGGCGCTGGAGCCGGTCGCGGAGCCGGTCAATGGTGCGTACCCGGTTATGGAGAAAGAAGACCTGTCCCTCCCGGTTCAATTCCCGCAAGATGGCTTCCCGTATGACCGCGTCGGAGTCGGGTGTGACAATCGTCTCGACGGCCAGCCGCTCCTGCGGCGGCGTCTGGATGGTGCTTAAATCACGGGCGCCGGTGAGGCTCATGTAAAGTGTGCGGGGGATCGGGGTGGCGGTCAGGGTGAGCACGTCCACCAGCCGTCGGATGTGCTTGAAACGTTCCTTGTGCAGCACGCCGAATTTCTGTTCCTCGTCAATGATGACCAGCCCGAGGTCTTTAAAGGCAATGTCCGGTTGGATCAGGGAGTGGGTGCCGATGACGATATCCACGGTGCCTTCATGAAGTCCCTGGACAACGCTGCTGCATTCGCCACGGGTGCAGAAGCGGCTGAGCATCTCAATCCGGACAGGGAAGGGCGCCATGCGCTCGGAAAAGGTCTGGAAGTGCTGTTGAGCCAGAATCGTGGTGGGAACCAGTACGGCGACCTGCTTGCCGGCCATGACGGCCTTGAAGGCCACGCGCACCGCCACCTCGGTTTTGCCATACCCGGCATCGCCGCATAGCAGGCGATCCATGGGGCGCTTGGCTTCCATATCCTTTTTGGCCTCATGAATGGCCGATTCCTGGTCATCCGTCTCCTGATAGGGGAAGGAGGCTTCTAGTTCATGTTGCCAGGGATTATCCGGCGGAAAACCGAATCCATCCTGCGAATCGCGGGCTGCCTGGATTTCCAGCAGGGTGGAGGCCATGTCATGGACGGCCTTCTGGGCCGCAAGTTTCTCGTGCCCCCAGCGCTTTCCTCCGAGTTGGTGCAGGGGGACGGAGCGGCGTCCCACGCCGACATAGCGGGTCAGCAGATGGGCCTGGGAAACGGGAACATAGAGTTTTGCGCCCTCAGCATATTCGATGGCCAGGGCTTCCTGGAGCTGGTTACTCACCATGATCTCGCGCAAGCCGAGGTAGCGGCCGACACCATGATCGATATGCACCACAAGGTTGCCAGGCTCCATGTCAGTCCAGTCGGTAATTCTGGCCCCTGACGAGGCCTGGGTCTTGTTTGTCGGCAACCGTTTCCGCTGGATCTTCCGGCCATAGAGATCCGGTTCGGCGACCACTAGTACTTTCAGTTCCGTACTGGCGAAGCCGCTGGAAAGGGGCGCCATGACCTTGTCGGGTTGGGAGTCCTTGAAAAGCGCTCCGTAAACTTCCTCAAAGCGGTCGCGGGTGCCCTGGCTGTCGAAGAAAAAGGCGGTGCGCGTGCCCGCCGTGATACCGGCTGCCGTGGCCGTCAGGAATCGGCGCCGGCCATTTTCGATGACATCCGGATGCATCACATGGCGTGCGGTAACGGAGGGGATCGGTTCGACCGGCTTAAAATCAAGGTCGAGCAGGGGACAGGATTCATCCGGGCGTGAGCCCATGAAAACCTGATGCACGGCGGAACGTGCCAGAAGGGCGGCTTCCATGGAGGCGAAGCGTTCAACCATGGCGCTGGCTTTGGCTTCCTGCACGGACTCCTCATAGACGGAGGTATGGGCCAGAATGGAATCTTTATCCGACCAGATGACGATCAAGGGTAGATGGGTTCCTCCGTTTTGTGGTGACAGTTTGGGAAGGTGGTCGAAAAGAAAGGCACGGTTTTCGACTTGGCTGCGAAGCAATTTCCATTCACTGGCGGGTGGCAGGTAGGCTTCTGCAACAGGACCTAGCGATAGTTGTTCGGCGGGGTCAAACGTTCGGAGTGACTCGAGGACTGAGCCAAAAAATTCAAGACGAAGCGGCCATTGACTGGTGAGGGGCCAAATATCGAGGATTCCCCCCCTGAGCGCGGCGTCCCCCTGGAATTGGACCTCAGCCGAGAATGAATATCCGCTTTGTTCCAGGTGTGTCGTCAGCTCGTCAAGGTCCACCTCATCGCCTTTATTCAAGATTCGAGTATGGCTTAGAAAGGCCTGCCGGGACAGGGTACGCTCCATGAGAGCTTGAGCACAGGTGGCAATGAGGCGCGGTTTTCCATTCGCCAAGGCCAACAAGGTTTCCAGTCGGGCACCCATGACGTTGAGATCCGGTGAAGTGCCCGTGTTGGTGGGTAACGCTTCCCAACTCGGGAACAGCAACGGGGGTGGGGTCTCGGGTGGCGTCAGGGATTGAAGGTCGCGCGCCATCCATTCCAACGTGCGGGGCCCATCGGCGATCCAGAGCACGGTTGAGCGCGACAAACGAGCCAACTCCCACGCCACCCAGGCTTCGGCGGCGGCAGGGATATCCGGAATATGGATGACGGACGACTGAGAAAGCGCCGGCGCCAGCTTGTCTCGCAAGCGGGACTCAAGTTCCTTCTCCCAAAGAAAACTGATCATGCGGAAATGATAGCTGAAGAGGGGGATGCGGAATACTGAATTCAAAGGGGTGTTTCGCCATCACGGCCTCTATGTGCCCTTGCAAGATTCAACGATCTTTGCGCTATGCCATCGCTACGCCTGTCCTGCTTCTCGATCAGGTTGTTGGGGAAAACGGCAGATTGACATTTTGGCATCCGTTGCTAGAATTCGCCCCTTCTTTTTCAGTTCAATGTTCCGGCGTAGCTCAATGGTAGAGCGTCTGGCTGTTAACCAGAATGTTACAGGTTCGAGTCCTGTCGCCGGAGCCAATCAATAGGCAATCAATAGGCAACGGCCCTAAGGGTGCCCTTGAACGTTCCCATGGCGGGGTAATATCAGGATGGAAAATCCTGAGCGTAAGTCGCGATCCATTCGACGGCGGCTTCTTCACCCGTCAGAAGCCTGCCATCTTTCTCGAAGATTTCTTTTTTGTAGTGCTCGATATAGCAGACTTGTTCCGCCATTCGCATGCCGAGTTCGGTGCGGGTATCGATAAATTTTACACCCACTTCGAAATGGTCTTCCACCGGTTGGCACCAAGTCACAACCCCTTTGACTTCAAAAACCGGCTTTCGGAGCGGGATTTGGATCAATATTTCCGCTCCGACGGGAATATCTACCCTGCTACTGAAGCAGAGTCCACCAGTGCTGATATTGCGGAGATAGTCCTGAGTATGGTTGGCAACATCAACCAGCCGGTATTCAATTGGGACGTCAGAGGGGTGTCTGATAAATTGGCGCATTATGCCTATTTCGTAAACCGGATCCCAATGCCTTCCACGCGGGTGATATCGCGTGAGAAGAGAATCCAGTACTGTTTATAGCCCTCGACCGTTACCTCGATCAATGCATCGCCACCCACCCGGTGTGCGGCGGAACGTATCGCATCGCGGATGGAATTGTGACGGCTAATAGGAATGATGCCGAAAAGGCAGATACGGCTGTCGGTAGACTCTGTATAGCCAAGAATGGTATAACTGCGGCCTTCCAGTGGGGTTGATGACGGCGCCACGCCACCGGGCGTTGTGGCACACCCTGTCATAAAACAAGCCGCCAGTCCCACGATTCCGATCGCAAACCATTTTGTCAGACTTTTCATTCTATTCTCCTTATTCCCGGTTATTTTTGCATTACACAGGTTTAAACATCGTCTCATCCAATGGCAGTTTTCGTAGCCGCGCGTCATCCAGGAAGCGGGGGAGCTGTCCCGTCCCGGTGAAATGGCCGCTCAGACTGCCATCCGGTCCGATTCCCTCGACCTTGAAGAGATAGAGATCCTGGAGTTGGTATTCGCCGTCCTTCAACCCCAGCACTTCCGAGACGGCCGTGATTTTGCGGGAACCATCTGTCATGCGGGCGGTATGAACCACCACATCAATGGCGGCGGCCACCTGGGCACGGAGGGCGGATAGGGGAATATCGATTCCGCTCAGCAGGGCACAGGTCTCAATACGGGACAGGCAGTCGCGCGAGCTGTTGGCGTGGATGGTGGACATACTGCCGGCATGGCCGGTATTCAGGGCCTGCAGCAGATCCAAGGCCTCGCCCCCGCGGATTTCGCCGATCACCAGGCGGTCGGGCCGCAACCGGAGCGCCGAATGAACCAGGTCGCGGATCGTTACCTCGCCCTTGTCATTCTTGTCCGGCTTGCGCGTTTCAAAACAGACGGTATGCGCCTGTTGGAGTTGCAACTCGGTGGAATCCTCAATGACCAGAATGCGTTCATTGTCGGGAATGAAACTGCTCAGCACATTCAATACCGAGGTCTTGCCTGATGATGTGGCCCCGGAGACAATGACGTTTTTGTGCAATTTGACGATAGTATCAATGAGTTGCGCCCCGGCGGCGGTGATACTGCCGAACTCGATCAGTTGGGCGATGGTCAGTTTTTCCTTCTTGAACTTGCGGATGGCCACGACGGTGCCGCACCGGGCGAGCGGGGGAATGACCGCGTGAACGCGCGACCCATCCGGCAGGCGGGCATCGAGCCGGGGATTTTCCTCGTTCAACAGGCGGCCCACATGCTTGGCCACATTAACGGCGGCGGCCTTCAGGGCGGGTTCGCTGACGAACTTTGAGTTTGTGGCTTGTAGTTTGCCCTTCCGCTCAATGAAGATGCTGTTCGGGCCATTGATCATGATTTCCGAGACGGAATCATCCTCGAGATACTGCCGGATCGGCTCGAAGAACAAAACCAGATAAGAACTTGCTTCTTCCATGCTGATAATCCTTGCCTGTACCGCCGCTACTGTCAATTGTTTTTCCGATTTTTCGTGTCATGTGCCGTGTTATACCGTAAGAGTATGGAAAGAACCTGAATGGAGAAGTCTATGAGCGGGATGACAGTGAAAGAATTGTGGGGATTTCTAACCTTGGCGGAAAAAGAAGATGCCTGTCTGGCTTTTTTGGAGGGGAAGGATACTTTTAGCCGGGACGCCCTGCCGCGGGTGACGCAGGAACTGGCGGGTGTCTTGAAATTCCGGGAAGCTTTTTTGAAGAGGCTTCCACCCCGTGAAAAAGCCCGCCATTTGCGGCGAATGGCCGACAGTCCGACGTTGCGCCATGTCTGTGATGATCTTCTCCGTTCATGGGTGGTGAGCCGGAAGAATCCCATGCTGGTGTGTTTTGTGGAGGCTCAAGGGCTCAAGCATACCGATGGAATCCTCGATGATAGCGTCACAGCGCCCAGCCTTGATTCAGTCAAAAAAGGTGTCCGTGCCGTTCGGGATCAATTCCCGCCCCGCGAGGTTGCCCTCTACATGGGTGTTATGCTGACGGTTGGCGGCGATTTCTGGACCGGTCTTGCCGAGGCCGTAGACTCGGAATTCCCCGCCATGAAAGCCTCGCTGGCGGTCGTAGACCATCCGTAGCTCAAGCCCCTCAGGGGCGCAGAGCGAAGGATGGTCGGGGCGGCGGGATTTGAACCCACGACTTTCAGCGCCCAAGGCTGACGCGCTACCAGGCTGCGCTACACCCCGATGGTGTTAATTCAGGCGCGGAAGCTACCATGATGACCTGATTCATACAAGCACTGTTGACAGCACTGTTGCGTCACGCCACAACATCGAAGTTGCAAACCAGGGGCAGGTGGTCGGAGAAGGTGACGGCGGGCATCGCGAAATCGCGGATCACGATTCCGGGACTGTGCAGGATGAAGTCCAGTTCCATCTTGGGAGCCCAACTCGGGTAGGTTGGGGATTTTTTGGCATTGGCGCTGGTCAGCCCGGTGGCGGCCAGAAAAAGTTCAATTTCAGGATCCCCCCAGAAGACGTTGAAATCTCCCGCGATTAGATAAGGTTTTTTCATTTCCTTGACCAGTGAATACAATTCGCACAACTGGTGCTGGCGGTGGCGGAACTTGATGGAAAGATGAACCAGAAACAAGGTCACCTCGGCCAGTTCCAACTGAATGACCAGCCGCTTAACTCCATGGTCGAAATAGAGGAACCGCTGTTCCTTGATGGCGTCCCGGGTGAGGAACGCATTCATCTGCCGGTTTGCGATGGGCATGAAACGAACCCAGGAGTGATCCCCGTATTTTGATTCATAAATATGGTAGTGCCCAAGGGCTGTGGCAATATATTCCGCCTGATTCTGGCGGTTGGAGCGGAATGAGCCGCCATCCACTTCCACCAGCCCGACAATATCCGGATCCTGGGCCTGAATATAGGCGGTGATCTGATCCAGCATGGGGCCGGTACGCTTGAGGTAGCCTGATCCCGGAAACGGCAGATGGAAGTGTGCCCCAATTCCGGTGCCGTACCGCACATTGTAGAGCAGGAATTTCATCAGGGCCTTGTTATACGTTAATCCCCCGCCGCGCACAATCCGCAAAACAGGCTAGCCGGCGCCGATTATGCCACTTCCAAGGACGAGATCATCCTGATAGAGGACAACGACTTGCCCCGGGGTAATGGACATTTGTTGCTCGTCAAAAAGGGTGTCCACGGTGTCGGTCCCGGCCACGGCTTGAATGACGGCGGTGGCTTCCTTGTGCTGCTGCCGTATCTTAGCCTGAACCCGCAGGGGTCGGGCCGGGGCGGCGGGGAGTCCGATCCAATTCAGATCCGTGGCGAGCAACCGGGTGGAGAAGAGTTCTGAATAGGCGCCCACCACCACCGTGTTGGCGCAGGCGTCAATTCGCACGACATAGAGGGGATCGACTGTGCCGCCAATGCCGAGGCCTTTGCGCTGGCCAATGGTATAGTGGATGATCCCGCAGTGTTGCCCCAAAACCTTGCCCTGCGTATCCACTAGAGGCCCAGGCTCTTGTTCCTGCTCGCCAAACAGGACGCCGTAGTCCTTGCTCTCTATGAAATTCTGGCTCTCCGGTTTGTCCGCCACATCGTCCCAGCCAATTTCCCGCGCGATGGCTTTGACTTCCGGCTTGGTCATGCCGCCGAGAGGGAAAAGAACCTGGCTGAGCTGGGCCTGGGAGAGGCGCGACAGGAAATAGGTCTGGTCTTTGGCTGGATCCACGGAGCGGCGCAACTGCCATCTTCCGGTGGCGGGATCCTGCCCGACGCGGGCGTAGTGGCCGGTCGCGAATTTGTCGAAGGTGATGCCCATGGCCCGGGCGCGGTCCAGGAGCATGCCGAACTTCATGGTGCGGTTGCAGCGCACACAGGGGTTGGGAGTGCGGCCGGCGCGGTACTCCGCACGGAAATAATCCAGTACCTCGGTGTTGTACTCAGGGGCCAGCGAAATAACATGGTGCGGGATTCCAAGCCGGTCGGCAAGCGCCTTGGCCGCCGCGATGTCGCGCGGCTCGCCGGGTCCATAACATCCCGAAAGCCCCTCATCGGTCAGGGGCAGTGAGCCATCCCAGATCTGCATGGTCAGGCCAATGACATGGTGCCCCTGCTTCTGAAGCAGATACGCGGCGACGGAAGAGTCGACGCCGCCACTCAAGCCGACCGCAATGGTAAGATCAGGGGTTGCAACCATCGAATCATATCAGCACAAAACGGGCGGTCGTGTAAACGGAAAATGATTTCCTTTGAATTGTGGCTTTCCCTTCTGTTACCGTCAGGGTTTAGTTTTCAGAACCAAGTTGTAGCGAGGAGGTTACGATGAGTATACGACGAGTGAAGGCGGCGATCCGGGATGTGCCTGATTTTCCCAAACCCGGGATTATTTTCAAGGATATCACCCCGGTACTCAAAGATCCGAAGTTGTTTCGCGCGGCAATCGATCTGTTTGCCAAGCGCCATCGTGACAAGGGAATCCGGAAAATCGCGGTGATTGATGCCCGTGGTTTTCTCTTTGGGTCGGCCCTGGCCTACAAATTGAAGGCTGGAGTGGTGCCTATCCGTAAGAAGGGAAAACTCCCTTATCAAGCTTTCGAGGAAAGTTATGACCTCGAGTATGGTTCCGCCACATTGACAATTCATGTAGATGCCTTTGAGCCCGGTGAGCCGGTGATCCTGATTGACGATCTGCTTGCGACGGGCGGAACGGCGCTGGCTTCCGCGAAACTCATCGAGCGTGCGGGCGGCAAGATTGTGGAGATTGATTTCCTCGTGGAACTCGGTTTTCTGAACGGTCGCCAGAAGCTCGCCAGCTATAACCTGTTTGCGCCGATCAAGTATTGACCGGGGAAAAGCGGTTTTATTCCTACCGTCGGGCGATGGCGACGACGATAATCATGGCGACCATGGCTAGGCAGATGATGGCATCGCGCCAGCCTTCAACTTCCGGGCGTTGCGCGGCCGCGTTCTGGTCTGCTATGGATTTGATGATTTGACGCATAACCGCATCCATTTCGTTGGTTTGTGCCTGGGGGCTGTGCAAATCGAGAAGGAATAAATCCCTTTCGGTCGGGAGTTGCACCTGTCGCTGCCGGATGGTGATGTCGTTGGTCTTCACCTCGGCGTCGAATATATCCACATCTAAATTACCAAAGTGTTCGGAGTATTGTTCCGCCACATTGGTTTCACGGGCCTCCTGTCTCCAGAGAGAGAGGGTTTCAGGGGATGTGTCGCCGGGCATCTTTCGGATGCTGAACCAGAAGGGAGTGGCGTCATTGGTAGAGTCATGCTTGACGAAAAGGCGTGCGGTGCCCCCCCCGGTTGGGCGATTGGTTATTGGCACCTCCGTGAAGTCGTCTGGCAGCATGAGCGCGTAATCCTTGTCCTTGATCTCCACCGGGGCGGCCATGGCCGTGAGGGAAAGTAAACAGGCCAGAAATCCGGCAAAGATGATGGTGGGGTATGGCATGAGCTAAGCGAGAACGATGCTGTTGGCGATAGTGTTGGCTTTTTCGGCGCCATCGACAAGACGGATCAGCATTAAGGCGAAATCAAAAGTGGTGCCGGCGCCCTGACTGGTGAGGATATGACCGTCCACGACGGTTCGATCCGGCAGTCGTCGGGTGACTGTCAACTGGGCGGCAACTCCGGGGTGGCAGGTTGCCTTTTTTCCGTCGAGAATGCCCGCGGCCTGCAAGGTCAAGGGGCCTGCGCAAATGGCGCCCACCCATTTCCCGGCCTGATGAAATTCCCGGATGGCATCCAATAATGGTTGAAACTTCAGGAATTGCTCCACGCCGCCCCCTCCGCCGGGAATCATCAGAATATCAAACTTAGCCGGCGTGATGTCGCGCCAGTCTGTATCGGGCATTAGGCGCACCCCCCGCGATGCCGTCAGGAGGCCACTCTCCACCCCGGCCACCGTGACGGTCCAATGGGCTCGCCGGAGGAGGTCAATGATGATGACGGCCTCCATCTCTTCGGTGCCATTGGCGATCGGAACAAGAACACTGGGCATGAGACAACTCTTCCGTGCTTATTTTCCCGGCAACAGGCAGACGGTGATGACGGCCACGCCGACGATGTCATCGACGCTGCAACCGCGGGAGAGATCATTCACGGGTTTTGCCAACCCCTGCATGATCGGGCCGAAGGCGATGGCGCCCGCCAGTCGCTCGGTGAGCTTATAGGAAATGTTTCCGGACTGAAGGTCGGGAAAAATGAAAATGTTGGCCCCTCCTTTAAGGGGACTGCCAGGGCATTTCTTGGCCGCCACCTCGGGAACGATGGCCGCATCCACCTGTAATTCACCGTCCACCACGGCGTCCAAACCCAACTCGGCCACACGTTTTTTAGTCAATTCAGTGGCCTTGGCCATCTTGTCCACCAGCGGATGGCGGGTACTGCCATGAGTTGAAAATGACAGCATGGCGACGCGGGCCTGTTTGCCGATCAAGGCATTGTAGGATCGAATGGTGGCCACAGTGATATCCACTAACTGTTCGGCGGTGGGGTCGGGATTGACCCCCGAATCGGCAAAGAAGAGCACCGAATCGCCTGAGAGGGTGGGCTTGGCCAGTTCCATGGCGAAGAAACTGCTTCCGGTCTTGATTCCCAGAGCGGTGCCAACGCATTGGAACGCGGCCCGAACCATGTCGGGAGTCGAGGCAATACTGCCGGCCACCAAGCCGTCGGCCAGGCCCAGGCGAACCATCATGTCGCCGAAGTAGAGGCGATCTTTGATCATAACGCGGGCCTGATCAAGCGTGATGCCCTTGTGCCGCCGTAGTTCGAAGAAGGCCTGGGCGATGCGCTCGAAGTCCGGTGAATTCGCATAATCCAAAACGGTGATGGGGAGTCCTGTGAAGGAGATGCCTTGAGCGGATTTTATGGCTTCCTCGGGCGTGGCCAGGACGATCACTTTGGCAATCTCCTGTTGAGCGATCTTGACGGCCGCCTGCATGACGCGTGGGTCATTACCTTCGGCGAGGACAAGGGTGCGACGGGTTGCAGCACGAGCCTTGGGAACGAGGATATCAAGCAGTGACATAGCGGGACGTTACCTTTCTTGTATTAGGTTGGGTCGCATGAGGGTGAGCCACAGTGGGTTGGGGAAATAGCCTTCGAGGGGATGATTAAAAGACGAACGGTTTCCCGCGCGATCATGAGTTCCTCGTTCGTCGGCATGACGATGGCTTTCAGGGTGCTTTCCGGGGTGCTGATGATGGCGGGGGCGGCAAACGTTTGCCTGTTTTTGACGGGATCCAGATAGCAGCCGAGGCATTCGAGTTTAAGAATGACTTGTTCTCGGATCGTCGCGCTGTTCTCGCCGATTCCGCCGGTGAAGACCACGGCGTCGGCCCCGTTGAGCAGTGTGTAGTAGGAACCAATGTAGGAGACCAGTCGCTGGACAAACATCCGGATGGCGCGCCGCGCCTGCAGATTCCCCGCCTCGGCGGCGGCGAGGTTGTCGCGCATGTCACCACTGCCGATTCCCGAGACACCCAGAAGCCCGCTGCATTGGTTGAGCAGTTTGTCGATGGCATCGGCCGACATGCCGCGCCGGGCGAGATAGAGTACGACCGCCGGGTCGATGTCGCCGCACCGGGTTCCCATGACGAGTCCGTTCAGCGGGGTCATGCCCATGCTGGTGTCCAGCACGTTGCCGCGTTCCACGGCCGTGATGCTGGCGCCATTGCCAAGGTGGGCGGTGATGAGTTTCAGTTCCCCGAGTGGAGCGCCCAGCAAGGAGGCGGTGGCGTAGGAGACAAATTTGTGCGAGGTGCCGTGAAACCCGTATTTCCGGATGCCGTACTTCTCATAGTACTCGTAAGGGATGGCATAGAGATAAGAGGAGGCGGGCATGGAGTGATGGAAGGCGGTATCGAAGACCGCCACATTCGGGATGCCCTTGAAGACGATCTGGCAAGCCTCAATGCCGCCCAGATTGGGTGGATTATGGAGGGGCGCCAGTCCGAAGCATTCGCGGATATTGTTTTTGACTTCGTTGGTCACAATCACCGAGTCGTAGAAATTCTCGCCGCCATGAACCACGCGGTGGCCGATGGCCTCGACCTCCATCAGGCTGTTCAAAACGCCTGCATCATGATCCACCAGTTTGGCGCATACCAGTTTCAGGGCTTCCTCATGGGTTGACACCAGCGCCTGTTCTTTAAACGTTTTGCCGTCGTGCCGTTCATATTTTAGAAACGGCTCGCTCAGCCCGATGCGCTCGACGATACCCCGGGCAAGGACCTTTTCATTGGCCATGGCAAACATGGTGAATTTCAATGAGGAGCTTCCTGCGTTGACGACGAGCACGTTCTTAGGCCCGTGAAGTGTGGCAGATCCAGACATAGTTATTCCTTAGTCGAAGACAGAGATAAAATAAAGAAAATCAAAGTTATAATCTCACAAGGATATTGGCAAGTTCAAGCTTATACAGCCTCACCCTGTGCCCGCATAGTGCCCGCATACCCTCGATCTCTGGCAGTGGCTGTGCGCGTGTAAACGCCTCCGGTCAGAGCGATTCTAAACGGTATTCTCCGCTGATGCGATCTGACGAAGAGCCTCGTATAAA